>JAUPTV010000148.1 GCA_030917925.1 Pseudomonadota bacterium | reverse complement strand
TGCTGAATGATTGGAAAGAGTATGTATTAAACTATTTCACTTATCGGGTCACAACCAGCGTCATTGAGGGTATTAACAATTCAATTAAAACAGTGAAACGTATGGGCTACGGTTTTCGCAATTTTGCCAACTTTAAGCAACGAGTGTTAATCAGTTTCGCTTAGCTCCACAAGAACCCTCGAAGAACCCATTTTAGATCATATGAGGATTACATCATGAACAAAGGAAAATTATTTGAGAAAGATGGGGAATATTACGAGATTCTCCAAGTGAACATTACATTGACCAAGCATAACCCCCCCCGCATTCAACGCCAAGGGGATCGCAAATTTATACCGATCCAAGAAGCCCTTATGCAAGGGCTAATAGGTAAAGTCACTCCCACTGAAAATATTGGCCTCTTCTCTCATGCAGAGCAGCTAGACCCAGAAAAGATTGAGGAGAAAGGCGACATAGCCGAGCCACATCCACCCAAGTGTTTAGATACTCCAAAAATCCGTTCGGTGAGTGACAACATCTACTTCATGCCAGTTGATCGACTCCGCGCTCAAGTATTCCTTGCTCATGGTCTCATCTATCCAGATATTTACGATAAAGCTGAATCAGATAAAGATTTCCACGATAGTCAGCGACAGAATCCTGTCCATTTGATGTTATACGCAAACCCTCATCCGCTTAACCACGACCAATTTCTTCTCAAGATTTTTCTACACCCAAATGAGATTGCCAAAGCAGAACGAAATGGAGACATATTGTACCTTGCGATCCCGCTTCCAATTTCCCGTTTGGCAGGCATTGAAATTCCAGCGGCTGCTGACGACCTTGATCGTTGTATCAAGGGGTTGATTAAACCAGACGTTCCCGTACCTAGACATCTTTTCACCAACGAGGTGACTCCCTCGAGTCCAGACCAAGAAAAGGTAAGTCGGGATTCACTGCATGGAGATGCCCAACCTGATCCCAATATTGCTGAATCGATTCGCCAGTTTGATCGCTATCTTGGCGTAATGGCTTTTTTGCGTAATGCAGACCGTTATTTTTCTGAAAAAACCGGAAATTATGCGGATTACCCAGAGGTCTTTTTTGCAGTCTGTGAGCGCATTATGGATAAGTCAGGTTTGGCACCTGCCGGTTATCCAGAACCTGACCCACTACTTTTAGCGCTTTTGGGCTTTGATACACCGGAAATGCCTAAAACTACTAGATGGATTCTGGACTTGGTGAACTCGCAGGCATCCCATATCTCAGAGGAAAAAGACGATGAAGCTTATAAGCTTGCCAAGGAAATTTATAACCAAGCAACTATTAGTAAAGAAATTATTAAGGAAGCGTTCAGTAACCTATTTAATAGTAAAGATTACCAGTCTGCTATTTCAAAGCTCCAAGGTTCGGATATTCCGATCGAAGCGGCCGTTCTTGCTGGACTGCTCCAATCCTCCGTGCGCCAATCGCACGGCTATCGATCGGTCAAACAACTTTTTCACGAAGATTGGTCGAATCAGAACCAAGCACGCCTAGTTTTGGCTACCCTCGGAGCCTACTACGGTTATACCGCCCTAGATGCTCAGGAAGCCGCCCTGTATTCGGTTCACCCACTGATTCGTCCTTTGATCGAAAAATATCCAGAGATCAAGTTCCATCTCAGGACGCGCTTTGAACGTGAACTGATTGAATCACTATATCAGAGAGCTTTCTTCCCCAATCAACCGGTTCGGGAATCCGATAGTCTATTTAACACGGTTATTACGGCACAGCCTGTAACCGATCTTGAACTATCAGAATTGCCAATCTGTGCAAGTACATATACGGTTCAAGACCTTGTAGTTCGACAATATAAAATCACGTCCAGCGAGAATTCCAAACACGCACCAGTTCAAGATCTTGTAGTTCCACAGGATGAAATCATAACTCTCGAAAAATTTAGCCAGCAGCTTAAATTGTGGAAGGGAAACACTATACTTCAAATTAATTTTAAAAAGGAGAATCAAAATCTTGTTATTCAGTACAGCATCACAAAAGATGAATTTATTGAACTGATCGAGAATGGAACTATCACTTTTAAAGAGGATAATACTCAATGACTCTTCAAGAACTTGAAACTCAATTGAGCCGGTGTCAATCTCTGGCTGAATGTGATCAATTTCTTCAAGCCAATCTCCACCAAATACGCCCGCTATTCTATGGTTTGACCCGACGAGAACTTCAGGAATACCGCCGATTCGACTATGAGGATGTTTTTGATGCTTTCGCCAGTTCAAAGGCGGGATGCGATATTCGAGACGGCCATATTCCACCTGCATCAGTAGTGTCACTCCTAATCTTTTTTCTTTCGGTCTTCGAAAGAGCGCTTCTCTACCGGGCCGTTCACGCTGTTACCCAACTAATCCCCGCTGGGCCGTTGCGGCAGCAAAGCGAAGCTCTGTTTGAATACAAAAATATCGAGAATTCCGCTAAGGATTATCTCAATCGCTTTGACACTATTCTCACCTTATTACAACAAGCGTGGAACCACAATACTGAATTAGGGCAACGCCTTTCAGAAAATCTGCTGCAAGAATATCTGCTGGACGCTATTTTGGAACCCAAGTCTGCCGGACTTGATATTCGATCCGCTATCACTGCTCGTTTTCTTGATCAGAAGCTCCAGCAAAGCTACCCCATCCTGCTAACGCCCTCCGTTCAAAAACTACTGGACGCCCCCACCAGCCAGTTAGAGCAAGCGCGTAATGCAGTCAGATCGCACATCATGGAAGATATTCACACCCAGGCATGTCTGCTGGTTCCTGATGTGTTGCTGATGAAAATTGCTGATGAGTTTGGCGGCGAGACCGAAATACCTGAACAAACGCACAACCGGCTCCCGGATTTTCTTGATGATCAGCTTGAGCGGATGAATGCGGCTTACAGTCCACAATATCGGAGTATTTCGCGCACATTCTCCGATGCCGATGAACAGAAAAACTGTATGTATCTCGGCACTTACTTCCCCAGAACGGTTATCGAGAGCTGGAATATTTTCACCGAACTTCTCTCGATTCCCGTCATTCAGGCAGCGTTCCGCCAAAAGGATATTATCCGCCTGCTGGATATTGGTTCAGGGACGGGCGGGGCAGTGGCGGGGGCATTGTTGGCGCTTAATGAGTGGGGTCAGTGTGAAGCAACCGTGGCTGTAACTGCGCTTGACGCAAACCAAATCGCCTTGACGAAACATGGAGAAATTCTTGATTACCTCCGTGATCATCTGACTTTCGAATTGGATTTCCAACTCCGCTACAACCAACTCCCTTCCGACCTGGAGGGCTTTATCCCGGCATTTTCCACTTTTCTCGATGAGGAAGGGCATCACTACGATCTCGTAACTTGCTGGAAATCCCTCTGCGAGTTTTACAACACCGGGTTTGCACCAGCCCAGGGCATCATCCGTAATTTGCTCAACCTGGCGTTACCGGCACTGGTTCCTAACGGATTGTGTGTCGTCGCGGATGTTACCTCTACCAATAACAACGTCGAGCATTTTGCCATCACGCTTAATCGCGAAGTGAATGAGTATGAAGCCGGATCGGATGCCAAAGGTCATACCATTTTGCCCTTGTGTTGCGCGAGCCGTACTAAAACCTGTGATCCTCGCTGCTATACCCAGCGTCTTTTTCGTGTTGGTCATCAATTAGCCTCCCACGATCAAACCAAGATCGCCTATCGGGTTCTGACTCCAGATCCATTTTGGCATTCCATTACTGCCTCATTCAATAACCATGAGGCTTATCGAGTCAATGCGGCTAAAATCCACCAAGCCTGTGCGAATGGATCCAAACGGACAATCACTGACCCAACGCCATGCGGCTATACGGGTTTTTTCACCAAGGGAGAATAAATTATGGCATTTCGCGGATGGGAAAAAACGCAAATCACCTTGGATAATGGCGCTCAGGCTGACGCGATCAGCCCGGTCATTATTTCAGCAAGCCGGGCAACGGATATCCCAAGATTCTTTTCCAAATGGTTCCACAATCGACTGCTGGCCGGGTATATGCGCTGGACCAATCCGTTCAACGCGAACCAGATGCAATATGTCTCATTTCACAAGACCCGCGTGATTGTGTTCTGGAGCAAGAATCCCGACCGGCTAATTCGTTACCTACCGGAAGTCGAGGCCAGGGGGATCAACTACTACTTCCAGTTCACACTCAACGATTACGAACAGGAAGGTCTGGAACCCAATGTCGCACCCCTGGCACAGCGCGTGGAGACCTTCAAAAACCTGGTCGAGCGACTGGGCAAAAAGCGCGTCATCTGGCGCTATGACCCCTTGATGCTGACCGATACCCTGACCATCGACGTCCTGCTTGACCGGATCGCCAGCCTGGCCAACCAGTTGCAGGGTTGCACGGAGCGGCTGGTTATCAGTTTTGCCGATATCGGATCCTATAAGAAAGTGCAGAACAATCTGGCCAGGGAGAAGGTTCGCTACCGCGAATTCACGCCCGAACTGATGACCGAACTGGCGCAGCGCCTGAGCGTCCTCAACCGGGAATGGGGCTTGAAAATAGCGACCTGCGCCGAGGGCATCGACCTTGCGCAGTTTGGCATCGAGCACAATCGTTGCATCGACGACAACCTGATGATCGAGATTTTCAGGGAAGACCAAGCGCTGATGGATTTCCTGGGATACAAAGCCGACCTGTTTGCCGACCCGTCGCAACCCTACTTGAAGGATAAAGGGCAACGGAAAGTGTGTGGTTGCATCGTCAGCAAAGATATCGGGATATACGATACTTGCCATCATCTCTGTACCTATTGCTACGCTAATACGTCCAGCACCACGGTGAAAAATAATCTCAGCAGGCATGATCCTGTCGGCGAAGCTCTCATTCCCTGACTACCATCGAGCATCTGGCAACCCCCATGTTCCTCCCTGAACTCTGCATCAAGCGCCCGGTATTGGCGACGGTCATGAGCCTCGCCATTATCCTGATTGGCGTCATCACCTTCCTGCGCCTGCCGGTCCGCGAATACCCCAATATTGACTCGCCCATCGTGTCGGTGCGCACCGTCTACCCCGGTGCCAGCGCCGAGATTATCGAAAGCCAGGTCACGCAACCGCTGGAGGATTCGCTATCCGGCATCGAAGGTATCCGTACTATCAAGTCGGTCAGCCGCGAAGAAGTCAGCCAGATTACCGTCGAGTTCCTGCTGGAGCGGGATGTCGATTCCGCCGCCAACGATGTCCGCGACCGGACCGCCCGAGTGCGTGGTCAATTGCCCAGCGAGGCAGAGGACCCAGTGGTCGCCAAGATTGAAGCCGACGCCCAGGCGATTATGTGGCTGGCGTTTTCCAGTGAACGGCACAGCGCCCTGGAGATTACTGACTACGCTGACCGGGTGATCGTAGATCGTCTACAGGCGTTACCGGGCGTGGCCAGCATCATCATCGGCGGTCAGCGGCGCTACGCCATGCGCCTGTGGCTGGATCGCGACCGGATGGCCGCCTACAGCCTGACGCCGCAGGATGTCGAAAACGCACTGAAAAGCCAGAATATCGAACTGCCTTCCGGGCGCATTGAATCCCGCCAGCGGGAGTTTTCCGTACTGACCGAATCGGATTTGCGCACCCCGGAGCAATTCAACGACCTGATTATCAAGGAAACCAAAGGCTACCCGATCCGGCTGCGCGACATCGGCTATGCCGAAATCGGCGCAGCAGATGACCGTAACATTTTGCGGGTGAACGGCAATCCTTCGGTGGGGTTGGGGATTGTTAAACAGTCTACCGCCAACACCCTGAGCGTGGCGCAGTCGGTGCGGGCGCAACTACCGGACATCACCACCAGCCTGCCGGAAGGCATGAAAATCATCGTCGGCTACGATGGCTCGATCTTCATCGAGAAATCCATCGAAGCGGTCTACAAAACCATGATCGAGGCGCTGGCGCTGGTAGTAGCGGTCATCTTCCTGTTCCTGCGCAACTGGCGGGCGACGCTGATTCCCTTCGTAACCATCCCGGTTTCGCTGATCGGTTCCTTCATTTTTCTCTACGCGCTCGGCTTCACCATCAACACCCTGACCTTGCTGGGTCTGGTGCTGGCGATTGGTCTGGTGGTGGATGACGCCATTGTCGTGCTGGAAAACATTCACCGGCATATCGAAGAGGGCATACCCCCGTTCCGGGCTGCCTTGCAGGGTTCCAAAGAAATTGCTTTTGCGGTCGTGGCGATGAACGTGACGCTGGCCGCGGTGTTTAAGCCACTGGCGTTTATGAGCGGCAACACCGGCCGATTATTTACCGAATTCGCCTTCACTGT
>JAUPTV010000147.1 GCA_030917925.1 Pseudomonadota bacterium | reverse complement strand
GGTAATAAAAGGTCGGCGCGACATAGGGCGGATAGACGTAACCGGTGCCGTAGACCACAGTTCCGCCAGCGATATAGGTTCCGGTATAGCCAGGCGTGTAGCCGACATACACGACCTCCGGCGTTGACTGGTACACCCGGACATAGGTCACGTTGTACACCGGACTGCTCGGCGGAATTTGGTAAATCTCCGGGGGGATCGAGGTAGCCACCTGATAACTGCCGTCCGGTTGGGCGGACTGGTACCACACCGCCCGGTCCACCGCGTAATACTGATCCTGCGCCTTGATCACCGGCGTGGTGGTGTTGACAGCGTATTGCAGGGAAGTCCCTTCAATCGGTTGGAACTGGGGTGCGCCATCGTATTTGATTTTGGTGGTGTTCTTGCGGGGAATAGCCGCCGTCACCGGAATTTGGGCTTCGGCGACCGCCTCCCTGGCCTGCGGGGTATCGGGCACAAAAGCTAATACATGCCCTTTCACGGAAGCGGGCGGAATTCGGTAGAAGCTTGCCGGAAGCTTATCGGGGGCGACATAGGCCCACGGCCCGTTTTCCAGCGAGGGGGCAGTGAACCAGCGCCCGGACAGCAACACGTAATACTCCTGGTCAGCAATTGTTTGAAAGACATCACGCGCTGTGTTGCTGAGATAGAGCAGATCGACGCCTTCCAATGGCGCAAATTGAGGCGCGCCATCCGCGACAATCAATTCTGTGGGTTCAGTCGCGACGATGATTTGCGGGACAGTTTCCGCTTTCAGCGTTGCCGGCTGCACCTTGGTGGGAACCTCGGCCTCGGCAATCTTTTTAGCCGCGGCGACTATGGGTTCGGGCGGAGTCTCCAGCGTTTGCCAGGAGCCTTTGAGATCCGCCGCCACAAACCACAGAGCGTCGCCGGTTAAGTAGTATTTGTTGTCGGTCGGGTCCAGCAGCAACACAAAGGGCGTGTTGACCACCCGCTTGACCGGAAAGCCTTCCACATCGCGCAGGATGGGTTCCCCGTCGATAAGGACGAGTACCGCCGGCGCGGTCATAAAGAGAATTTTGGGTGGAGTGTTATTGAAGTTGCCCCCCGCCCTGGTTTTCTCGACCTCGGCCAGATCAGCCAGCAATCGATCCAGGGCCATGGTGGGTTTTGGCCAAGCGGCGATTTCACGCTCCAGAACGGCGGCAAGTCGCTGTTCCTGATCGGGTTTTGTGTTAGGAAACTTGGTTTGAGTGACCTTGATGTCCTGAAATTCCACCATCCGCTGGTCACGGTCAGTGGTAATCCGACTGTCGAACCACACAACGCCAAACACGGGGGCTTTCACGCCGGTCCTTTGCACGGACACTGCGGCGCGGACCGCAACCTTATCGCCCTGAAACGATTCGAGTTGCGGCTGATAGATGACCACTCTACCCTCCTTGATCTTGATCTCCCGGGGCCACTGATCCGGGGCGGCGCGGGTGGCCTGGCTGCCCAGAATGGCCATGATTAAAAGCAACCCTGGCCATAGCCAAAGGGTAAACGACCGTTGCGAAGGTATGGATTTCATAGCGTTGGCCTCTTCATTCAAGCTACGCCGCCACAAGACGATGCAGTCGGTTGGGGCCGGGGTCACGGGTCGCGTTCGCAGCGAACTGACCCCGGACCGGGTAACCGGTTATTGCATCGTGACCTTGATGCCGCTGGCTGATCCCACATTCAACTGCAAGCCCTGATTCCGCGAATCCAGGCGCATGATCACGCCATTCTGGTTTTTGAGCCGTAACCCGCCGCCGCCACCGCCCAGGGTGATACTCATATCCAACTGGGTATAGGTGCCTGGGAATTTGGAGACATCTTTCAAATCATAGACTTCGCCGGTTGCACTCATTTTGGAAATGCCTGCGTTGGCACCGACCGTCAAACCGCCGATCTTGAAGGGATACTCCTTGCCCTGAAAAGTCAGCTTGCCGCCCCCAAGGCTGCCACCCACAATGAAGGCGAATTGCGTCTCATCAATATCGACCATCCCGGACGGCTTCTTGGCGTCTGCCGCCAGCGCCAGACTGCTCACTAACAGCGTGGCCGCTAACAGCACTGGGCCGGTCATTTTGCGAATATTTTTCATCAGATTCTCCGTGAGAGATCCCAGTTTTCAGGCTGGGGAGGTAGAGCGAACCGTGCAATGCACGGTCAGCGGTGGTGAGTGATGGTCAACTGGAGTTTGCCTCCAAGTTCCCACACTCAGGCATGGTGAGTTGACCGTTGATTGCTCCTGGAGTTAACGGTTGCCCAGCCTGGCGATGTCGTGCCCGCCAGGCAAATTCAAGACCCTGGATTTCAGAAATCGTCCGAAAATCCAGTGAGGGCGGCTCGGTCGCCATTTCCATCAATTCCACGAGGTGGGTGAAGCGCTCGGAACACAGCATGGATTGCAGATTTTCTTCCGCATCCCACGCCTCACGGTAATAAACCTGCCGGGAATCATGGCATTCCGTGAAAACGTGGGCCGCCAGACAACCACGTTCCAACTGCGCCAGCCGCGCCAGCGCTTTCAATGCGTCGACCAGCGTCCGGGTTCGCCGGGGATCGGTCCGAAGATGAAGCCACAGTTCGATCATCTGCTTGACTCACCAGTAGAATTGAAACAGACCGGCAAAGGGTGCGTAAGCCGCTCGCTCTGTGATTAAAGGCAGACCTCGTGCCAGTCAGCTTGATCTATGACTATAAAGCTTCAAATTATTTAAAATCAAATAGTTGCGTTCATTTTTACAGTTGAAAGCCGCTTCGGAAGCGCAAGAAACCTCTGAAATACCGTGGAACTACGAAATATCAGATTCTAAAAAGACGTGTGGCGATGCAGACCGAGCTTGGCCATGCGGCTTTCCAGTGTGGTAGGTTTGAGACCGAGGATTTCTGCCGCCCCGCCGATGCCCCGGATGCGTCCGCCGGTCGTATCCAGCACCCGCTGGATATGTTCGCGTTCGGCTTCCGCCAGCGTGGTCAAACCCTGGGAGGGTGTGGCCACCGCAGCGCCGCCCGGCAAATCAATCCTCAACCGGGAGCCATGGGCTAGAATCATCGCCCGCTCGATGACGTTGCGCAATTCACGGACATTACCGGGCCACGGATAGTGTTGCAGCGCCTGCAGGGTGGACTTGGCGATGGTCTCCACTGATTTGCCCATGGTCTTTGAAAATTCTTCCACAAAGGCCCAGACCAGCAGGGGAATGTCTTCGCGTCGGTCGCGCAAGGGCGGCACGGTGATCGGGAAGATATTCAGGCGATAGTACAAATCTTCACGAAAGCGGCCTTCAGCAACGGCCTTTGCCAAATCCCGATTTGTGGCGGCGATGACCCGCACGTCGACCTTAATGAGCTTCGGGCTGCCCAGTCGCTCGATCTCTTTTTCCTGCAAGACCCGGAGCAGCTTGACCTGGGACTCCAGCGGCAATTCGCTGATTTCATCCAGGAGAAGGGTTGAACCGTTCGCCAGTTCAAAGCGCCCGATTTGTCGAGCTAGCGCCCCGGTATACGCACCTTTTTCCCGTCCGAACAGTTCGCTCTCGATCAGCGCTGCCGGAATTGCTGCACAGTTCACGCGCACCATGGAACGGTGGCTGCGGGGACTCTGTTCGTGGATGGCCGTCGCGAACAACTCCTTGCCGGTGCCGGTTTCCCCCAGCAACAGCACGGAGGATGAGGTCGGGGCGACCTGTTCGACCTGCGCTAACACCCGGTCAATGGCGGGACTCCGGCCAACAATCCGCACATAACCCCGATTGGATTTGACTTCCTGGCGAAGATAGACGATTTCCTGCTGGAGCTGCTCCCGGAGGCGCTGGACTTCCTCCAGAGCCTGGCGAAGACGGGCTTCATGGTCGCGCCGTTCGGTGATGTCCAGGGATGCGCCCTTCATCCGGGCGGGCTGGCCATGGCCGTTCAGGTAGCAAGTACCGAGGACATAGAGCCAGCGGTTGATGCCATCGGGATGCACGACCCGGTATTCCCCGCGAAACTCGCCGCCCTGGCGCAAGGTCTTGCGTACCGCATCATCCATTGGAGTCCGATCCTCGGGATGAACGCACGTTATGAACCGTTGGAAGTTCACCGGCTCGTCAAGTGGGATACCGTGCAGAGTACGGGCCTGCTCCGAAGCCCAGATCGCGTCGTGGGCAATATCCCAAACCCACAGGCCAATTTCGGCGGCGGCCACGGCCAGGCGTATCCGTTCCTCGCTGTCCCGTAGCGCCCGATCCGCATCCTGACGGGCCAGGGCGTTGGCGAACACGTCAGCGATCAGGCGGATGCCGCGCACCACGGACTCTGGCCACTCACATTCACGGTGGGCCAGACTGCAACCGATAGCGCCGATGACACGACCACCCACCATTAAGGGAGCCGCCACGCCCGATACAATGGGGATGCCCGCAAAAAACCGGTGATCCTTTTCGCCTGCCTCCGGCAAGTCCGCAAGGCGGGTCAGCACGAAGGGCTGGCCACTCAACAATGTTCGGGATAACAACGGCGCTATCGTGGCCGCCGAGCTAAATAAGGGGAAGGTTTCGACGCCGGGGACCGCAAAGGTATGGGTCGCGATCAGATCCTTACCGTCTTCCGTAAGGCGTCCCAACCCCGCCCGGTCAGTGTGCAATGCCTCGACGAGGCCGCGCAGGGCGTTCTCAATTTGCTGATCGACCTGATCGGGGGGCAGGTTGACGAAACGCGCCGAAAGTTCAGCCAAAAAAGTTTCAAACCGCAACCGGTCTTCAAGTTCGGTCTGGATAGCGATGGGGTCAACATTCGTGGATGGGATCATACTGAACCGGTACTAACCTCTCCAATCAGGGGAATAACACTCCCGGCGAATGGTCGGGAGTTGAATACGTGAGGGATTACCGATCAGTGACGACCACGGAAAAACGTGAAAGATTTTTTTCAGTGTCTTCCGTGTCTTTCCGTGGCTAAAATTCCGACACTTCAAAGCCAGGTGTCGGTTAGCGCTGGATTTCCTCAGTAACGACGATTTACCCAACTACCGCCGCCGCCGTAGCGATTCACCCAACCACCACCACCGCCGCCATTGATCCAGCCGCCGCCACCGCTGCGATTGACCCAGGCGGCACTGCCACCGCCGCTGCGATTGGCCCAGCCACCGCCGCCATAGCGGTTCACCCAGCCACCACCGCCACCGCGATTTACCCAAGCGCTGGCCTGCGGGGAATGAGCTAATGCGCCGCCCAGCAGTACACCGCCGATGACCGCCTGCGACCATTTACCGAGACCGCGCAGAAACAGGCGTCGATCCTCGGTCACTGGCGCATCCACCGGGTCGTGAGGAGCTATTTCATCATATTGATCAGTCATATTGTTTCTCCACTTACTCGGCTTTCTTCGGAGCTGCCGCTGGCGCTGCGGCCTCTTCCGGCGGCGGACCGTTTTCACTCGCCAGATTCGAGAAATGCATCGCCTGGAACTGCCAGCCAGCGGGTCCCTTCTTCAATACCGCCGAAATGTTGAGTCCGAATTCACGCGGCTGACCGTCCGGACTCGTATCCTTCATAACGCAAGAGGCCATCAACCAGGCGTTATCACCCTCTTCAGCGCCAGTGGTTTCTGGACACTCGTTACTCAGCGAACCGGGCTTGAAGGTCTCAAAATAGTGTTTGTAAGTGTCCTCGATGGCGGCTTTGCCTTTCCAGAACTCGCCGGGGCCTGTCCCCATAATGGCTACCGTGGGCGTATCGGCATAGAGCGCCAGCAACGCCTTCAGATCTTGCTTGTTTAATGCTTCATGATGCTGGCGCAGCGCGGCCCTGAGTCCTTCACCAGCCTTTTCTTTCGGCGTTTCGGCAGACCAAACGGGCGAAGCCAGCACACAACCCAAGGTCGCTGCTAATAAAAAGCGATAGTTTTTCATAATGTAATTTCCTCAATGATACGGGATGGATGAATCTAACCGCCAATTCCCTGGCGTTCCACCGGGCCACCACCGACCATGATTCTGATCGAGAAGCGTCCGGAACCGTTGCGCCGGATCCACAGCAGGCGCAGCGATTGCCGTGGATAGGCTGAATTTGCTTAGGATACGCCAGTCATTGGGAGTATGCAGCCGATGGTTACAAATCGCTCAATGGGCTGGTTCATTCGCGTTTGCCAAATAGCGCTCAATAGCCTCTCCAGCATTAAAAAACATGCGCTGACGGCCCAATCGTTCCGCCAGGCCGGCATGGCGAACGATGTCCAGGACATCCGGGTTTAACCCGGCAAGCCACAGACTTTTTCCACGACGACTTGCTAATTGCTCACCCTCAATCAGCATCTGTAACGCAGAATATTCAATATCAAACACTCCGCTTAAATCCAGCAGCAGAACTTTGGGTTGATGTTGCTCCATCAGAACCTTGATTTGGTCAGCGACCGACTGGGCATTGACGAAGAACAGGCGTCCTTCCGGGCGGAGAATCAACAGACCGTCAAAAGTTTCATCATCGGGATGCTCGGGAGAACGGGGGCGTAAAACGTCGGTTCCCGGCTTGCGCCGGAGCACATACACCCTGGGATGGGCGGCCTGACTGGCGAGGCCGATCAGTGAAACAATGATGGCGACGAGGATGCCTTGCAGGGTTCCAAAGATCAGCACGCCCAGGCAGGCAGCGACAGCCCACCGGAATTCCATCGTGCGCACCTGGCGAATCGCCAGAAATTCAGCGGGTTGTATGAGTCCCACCGAATAGACGATGACCACTGCCGCCAGCGTGGCATGGGGCAGCAAACCTAGTAGGGGGGCCAGAAAGAGCATGGTGGCGATGGCGGCACCAGCCGTGACCAGGGAAGCCTTCTGCGATTGCCCGCCCGCTGCGCGAACGACCGCCGTTTGGGAGGTACCGCCACCCGCTGGCATGGCGCTAAACAGTGCTCCTCCCACGTTGGCAACGCCACTAGCCAGTAACTCCCGGTTGGCGTTGATGGGCGGTTCTGCCGCATCCGCAAAGGCGCGACCTGCCGCAATCGATTCCGTAAAGCTCATCAAGGCGATGCCCAACGCGCCGGGCAACAGTTGCTGGACTAACGCCAGGTCAGGCCATGAGAGCGATGGAAAACCTTGTGGAATCAGACCGACTATCGCCACGCCCTGTCCATCCAGATTAGCGATCCACGAGATGGCAATGCCGCCGCCTACGGCAACCAGCGGGGCAGGTGAGTGCGGCCATAATCGCTCCATACCGATTAATACCAGCAGGGTTGCCGCTGCAACCATCACGGTGATGAGCGACGCCTCGGGTATCTGGTGGAGCAGACTGAGTATATCGACAAAAAACCCCTGCTTGGCGAAATGGATGCCCAGGAGCTTGGGAAGCTGATCCAGCACGATAACCAGACCAATGCCCGCCTTGAATCCGGTCAGCACCGGATTGGAAATGAAATTCGCCACAAACCCCAGGCGAAACAGCGAAGCCAGGATCAGAACCAGGCCAGTCAGCGCGGTCAGGGTCGCCACGGCCGTGACCAACTTCGCCGGATCGCCATCGGGAACCACCAGCGCCAGTTGCGTACCGGTCAGAATCGCCAGCGTGGTGGTGGAACTGAAGCTCAGCACCCGCGAGGTTCCCAGCAAAGCGTAAGTAATCATCGGCACAAAAGCCGTGTACAGGCCAATGGCCACCGGCAAGCCCGCCACTGTGGCATAGGCCATTGACTTGGGTAGAACAACCGCCGCCGCCGTGAGGCCGGCAACGATGTCAAAGCGTAAACCCCCGGCGCGAGGTTCCGGTGATGCGGTCAGGTGGGTTGCAGGCATGGGTGAACTCGATCAGGGTGTGGGAAAGAATCTATTGATTCCAACCAGACGGCGCAGGGACGACTTCATAGACCACGGTGGGGCCATCGTAACGGGGCGCGTAATAAGTCCCGCCGCAATTCTGGTAAGACACGCCGTCGGCGACGAAGGTGCTGCAACTCGGGGGCAGGGTGGATACCATAGCGCCCACCGCGACGGCGGTTCCTACCGCCACTGCCGCACCCACGCCGACGCCTCCATAACCCCAGTGATGATCGACGTCGACATTCACATTGCGATTAACGTTGACATTGGTTCGGCTGACGTCGCGGGTGTTAACGCTGCCACCAACATTAGCCCGTGGCGCTCTGACTTGAGCGCCGCCGCTAAAACCACCCCCCGCACGGGCAACGCCGCCCCCACGACCACCGCCACGAGCTTCTACATCGACGCTGACCAGTGCCAGCATCGGTCCCATGACTAAAGCCACTGTCATCGCTTGTTTCAAATATTTGAATAGTGAATCGTACATGGTGAATTCTCCCAGGGTTACTTCGTGGCTTTTGCCGGACGGGCCGCTGGCGCAGATTCCAGGAACTTGATTTTCTGGGCGTTCTGCGGCGGTTTGAAGGTAAAGAAATCAGCGGAGAACTGTGGGGCGAGATTCCAGTTGCTCATGTTGGCCGTCATCTGGGGCGAGCCTTTTACACTCTTATCGGTGAGCAACAGACGGCGCGGCAAGGGTTTGGGGCCATCTTCAATCCAGATTTCCCAATCCACCTCCGGGGTTTGGAAGGCGAGATGGTGACAAACTGTTCCATGCACCAGAATGCGGCCGACATAGGTTTGCGAGGTGAGATTTTGCACCAGGCGGCTGTCGGGGTTGGCAACCAGTAAGTCGGCGATGGGCAGCGAAATCCGATATTGGTTATCGAGCAGATCCAGGGTTTCATCGATAGTCGGCGCAGCGGTAGCGCTCCCGTAGACGTTCGCCTCCGGCGTGTAAAGCGCAAAGGTCTGGCCATCGTAGAACAGTTGACGTCCGCCGCTGAGATTCTGGTAGTTGGCCCGCAGGCGGTTGGGTTTTTGTATCGAAATCTCTGCGGTTTGATCGGCGTGTAAGCGCTGCTCAGTGGGCAGGATCAGTTCGGTGGTTTTCTCAACGCGCACCGTAAAGCGGTCGATAGAGCGAAGATAAGCGGCCATCTGTTTCAGCACGTCAACAGGGTCGGGTTTAACCGCTGGCACCGGGCTGACTACCGACGACGGGGACATGTTCGCCGCCGATGACTCAGTGGTGGGGGGCGGGCTGGCGCAGCCGAGCAGCGTCAGGGGAAGTAACAGTGTTGCGGATAGCAACGGCAACATTTTCATTTTTTTCTCCTATTTTGATTCCAAGGCTATTCTGGGCGTATCGCCACTGCCAATCAAGGCATTGGGTTTCAGAAATCGTCGGGAAATCCAGAGAGAGCGGCTCGGGTGCCATTTCCTTCAACTCTACAAGAAGGCTAAAGCGCTCCAAACGCAGCATGAATGATTGATGGTCTTCCGCATCGATACCTTGTTGGTTACTGGTTATTTAACTAGACTGGTTTGGTTTGGTTAAGTTGATTGGGCGCAACGCTGGCCCAGTATGCTGACACACTGGATTTTATGCTGGTGCTGGACGCGCTGGAAATCACTGGCCCTGCAACAAAAAACCCCGACACCGCTATGGTCGGGGCTTGCTTGCTAGTATGAGGGAAACTTTGAAAAACCAGTGTCCTGCCGCGATGCTCAAACCCGGAAGAGTGCAATCTGGCGGGAAGATCTGTCAGCTCCTAGTTTTTTTCCAGCGATGCCTCGATCCTGTCCGGATTCGTTTCGCCATTGACATTGATGATGTGGAGCTTGCCAGCGCCTTCCTTCATATCATCGGAAAAGTCGTAGACCGCGCCGACTACTAACAGGTGACCTTCTTTGACCGGCTGATTCCACTCCTGAACCGCCGCCGCAACCTGGTTATTTACATTGGCTTTCACACCGTCGATATTGGAGACACCCTTGACTATCTTGATGGTATCCAACTCTTTTTTGATGTCGGGTTCCAGACCGGAATAGTCGCCACTGGCGGCTTTGATAGCGCCACAGGATGAATGACCGACGAAGATCAACAGGGAAGAGGTCAGGTGATTGACCCCGTATTGCACCGAACCTTTAGTTGTCGCCAACTGATTTCCGATATTCCGCACCATGAAGAGGTCGCCTTCAGGGGTTTTGTCCATCAGGTTGGTATGCACCCGCGAGTCCGAGCAGGTGACTACGGTTGCTCGTGGGTGCTGACCTTTGGCGAGTTCTTGAAAAAATAGGGCATTGTGTGCGGCGCTGTAAGCCTTGGTGTCTGCCTGGATTTCCTTGATGATGGCTTTCGCTACGCCTGCGTCGCCGTGGACGTGCTCTTCTTCGGAAAACGCTGGCGCTGCAACAACGAAGGCCATCAAGGCGGTAGCTACAAAAGTTTTCTTGAACATGTTTTAATCCCCAGATGGTTTATGATTTGAAAAATGCGTTAGGAACGCACAAGTATTTCAAAAACTGACCCTCCCACCGGGCAGTCAGTAAGATTAATAATGTACAACAGATTCATTGGCGTCAATCGCTGGTTCGTCCAGCACGATTTTTCAGGAGCAGGCAGGCATGGCTCGCGGCAAAAAATCCAAAAATGAAGGGAGTGACCTCCCGATCAGCGATTACCGTTACGACACGACGCGCAAGAATAACCTACCCGCCAAAATTGCCGCTGAAGGTCATCAGCCTGCGATTAATTTGGTGCGACATCTGGTGGTGACGGGAAAGGCGGTCGTATTGGGTTTTTTTTATAGTGGTCAAAGTCAAGACAAACAAGGTGGTGATCATGGAAATCTACACACCGGAACATGCGGTAAAGACGCTACACGTTACCGTTCAAACCGTTCGAAGACTACCCAATGACGGCGATAACTTTTGACACCTTGGCCTATGTCAAAACCTTGCGGGATGCGGGTATTGAGGAACGCCAAGCCGAGGCACAGGTGGTAGCACTGGCGACCGTACTGAAAACCCACCACTGTTTGATTCGAGTCGCTAACACATCAACAATTCGATTCAAAGCAGATTGTTCATTACGATAATATGTGGTGCCGTATCGAATTATCAACCAATGTGATTATTCAGCCCTCACTGTCTGAATCACGGATTAAAAGATTAACGGATTGCACAGAAGGGCTTCATCGGTGAAATCAGTGTCATCAGGTGAATCCGTGATTCAGATCATCAGGCGCGTGGCGCAATCAGCGCCTGATTATGGTCGTCGACGGCACCAAGACAGCGATCTGCCGGTGAATAGACCAGCCAACCGGTTTGTTGGATGGTATGCGGAATACCGTAATGCTCGCTGCGTCGTTCAATCTCTTTGACAATCGCTTCCAAGCCAGCGGCGTGCAGTGGATAAAAATGCTCCAGGCTGAGCAGTTGACCATCATCCGCCAGGGTCGCCAGACTGTACGCAATAACATCCAGTTCCTCGTCACCCTGCTGAGTCGCCAACAATCGGGCGGGCTGCCGATTACCTGACAGCGTGTAAACGGTTTCCACCAGATAATCTTCATTCAGAGTGGCCGCTGACCGGACCGCCACCATGGCTGCTGAAACTTCGTCACTCTCGATGGCCGGACTGCCCACGACGATATGCAGGGGTAGTCCATAGGCAGGCAGCGCTACGGCATAGAGCCGGAACTGTCGTAGCCAGCGCCGATAAGCCGCTTCCAGTTGGTCAGCCGCTACCGTTCGGCCAGGACCGAAACGCGCCCAGTCATCGAAGGTGTAGAAGGGCACCCACGCGGCATCATCGGCCAGCAGGTAGCGGTTGCCGCTGTCCGTCAGAATGACCTGGTGGGGTCCCGGACGCTCGAACAGCGCCGGTTCCAGCAACTGCCACAGACCTTGTAGATCATTATCTTCCAACTGGGTCCGCAGCCATGCACACAAGTCGCCGAGCGTGGCGTAGAACAGGTTCAGAATCGGAATATTGAACTGGGTTTGCACCGCAGCGCGGGTCGCCTCGGAAGGCTCGCCGCCCTGCGCCAGGTTATTTTCCATATCCGGGTACAGCCGATCCATGACCTCGCCGGGACCCACCAGGCAGAAGGGCAACAAGGCCAGTGGGCCAAAGGTCGATTGTGGTTGAGGGTTGAGCGCCGCGATGGGAAAGCGGTCCCCAGAGGCACCGAGAGCCAGTCGCGGGGGTGGTAAACCGTTATTGCGCGGTGCGCGGCGCATCAAATCGGCCAGAGCGGTCAGCAAAGGAAAGCCGGGGCGGAAGATGTCGGTCTGGTCGTATAGCGCACCAGCCAGCACCAGTCCGGCGGGGGCAATACCTTCATCGAGCAGGCGATCCAGGTCGTCAGCGATATGGCCGGCCAGCGCGTTAGCGGCTTCGCGGACCAGCAACGGCGGGGTTTTATCCAGGGATTGCGAGGACTGATTGTCAAGTTCGATACAAAGCAGGCCGGAGCAAAAATCCAGATCCGGGGGGCTGGACTGAGTGTTCAAGGGGATGGACCTCCTGGTGGGCTAAAGTTGGCGCTTATCGTCGCGCATCTTGAATAAAAGATACAGAACAAAAAACAATGGACATTGAACTGGTTGTGGCGGTTTTTTTCCGGGGACTGCGCCGAATGCAGGGCGCTTTTTAACCCGGCCAGTGATTTTCCGCAATCAGTGTATTAAGGGGTTGGCGTTCCGCCCAGCCTTCCAGTTCAAGCATGGGTTTTTCATAGAAACGCTCGGTCGGTCCCAGACAGAGCACCGCGATGGGTCTGGCCCCGGACGGCATGGCTAATAATGTCGCTAATGCATCGGGATCGAACAGCGAGACCCAGCCCATCCCTAATCCTTCAGCGCGAGCCGCCAGCCACAGGTTCTGAATCGCGCAGGCGGCCGACGCCAAATCCATCTCCGGTAACGTGCGCCGCCCAAAGATATGCCGTTCACGGCCATCCATCAGCGCTACGATCAACAGTTCCGCAGATTCCCGCACGCCTTCGACCTTGAGGCGCAGAAACTCGTCCTCCCGCTCGCCCAGGGCTTTGGCCGTGTGGCGACGTTCGGCTTCGACCAACTCATAAATCGCCATGCGCAGTGTCGGGTCGGTGATGCGGATAAAGCGCCAGGGTTGCATGAAACCGACGCTCGGTCCCTGGTGCGCCGCCGCCAGTAACCGGGTCAGTTGGGCATCCGGTATGTTTCCGGGGCAAAAGTGGCGAACATCGCGGCGTAGCGCAATCGCCTTGTAGACGGCGGCAATTTCGCCCTCATCAAACTGGTGAGGATTGAGCAGTGGACGTATCGGCGAGCAGAGATCAGCATTCATCAAGAGATACCGGTGGAATAAAAACTTGCAGTTATTGTAGCTATGGAAACGGGCGAGCATTAACATTTATATTTCCAGCCACATTGTTCAGCCTGGGGATAAATCCATTGAACATTACCAAACCTGACCCTGGTCAACTCTGGCAGAAAATTCCCAAACCAACCTGGCCGACCCGACTGGGCCAGGCCGGTGCCGTCGTTTTCGGGATCGGCCTGTTGCTGTCCCTGCTCATCTTTATCTGGTTTTTCTGCCGAATCGAACCGGGTTCCGGCGAGATTGCCGTCCTGATCCGCAAGACCGGCGACGATTTACCGCCCGGCGCGATCCTCGCTCTGGAACCGGGACAAAAAGGCATTCAGTTCGAGGTGTTGCCGGAAGGGCGCTATTTCCGCGATCCCTACGCCTGGGGCTGGCGCATCGCCAAAATCACCGATATTCCCGCCGGTAAACTCGGCGTGGTCACCCGTCTCTACGGTCAGGAACCGGCACCCGGGCGGATCCTGGTCGATGGGGATTGCGGCAAGGCCAAACCGGGCGATGAAAAAGGCATTATTGCGACCGTGCTGGGACCGGGAAAATATCGCATCAACCCCTATGCCTGCCGGGTGGAACTGTTTGACGCCCTATCGATTCGCCCCGGTGCGGTCGGTGTGGTCACTTCGCTGGTGGGTGCGGATGTCCTGAACGGCGAGTTGGTAGCCAAGGACCGCAACACCTACCTGGTCGGGGAGGGTCTCAAGGGCGTGGTGCCCCAGGTGCTGGACCCCGGCACCTATTACCTGAACCCTTATCTCTACAACGTGGTTGAGGTGACGCTGCAAAGCCAGCGCTTTGTGCTGGGCGGCGAGGACGCTATCAGTTTTTTGACCCTGGACGGCTTCAATGTCGATGTTGAGGGTACTCTGGAATTCGGCATCGAGCGCGACAAGGCGGCGCTGATCACCCATCAGGTCGGTGATATGGAGGATGTGCTCAAGAAGCTGATCCTGCCGCGCGCCCGAGGTTTCAGCCGCATCGAGGGCAGCAAGCATCCCGCAATCAACTTCATCGTTGGCGAAACCCGGCAGAAGTTTCAGGACAATCTGGAACAACATCTGCGGGTCAATGCCGCCGATTGGGGCGTTGCCATTAAATCGGTGCTGATTCGCAACATCGTGACGCCCGACGCCATTTCCAGCATTATCCGCGACCGTGAGGTGAGCGTGCAGAACGCCCGCAAATTCGAGCAGCAGATTGAACAGGCCCGGTCGTTGGCGGAACTGACCCGGCAAGAAATGCTGGCGAAACAGAATCAGGAAAAGGTCGCGGCGGAAACCAGTCGCATTCAGGCGGTGATTCGGGCGGAACAGGATTTGGCGGTGCAGATCACGGCGGCTAACCGGGAACTGGAGGTTGCCCGATTGGAGAGCCAGGCGGCTGCCGCCCAGGCGGAAGCCATTCTGGCCAAGGCCGAGGCTGACCGCGATGTGATTGCGCTGAATAATCAGGCGCAGGCCGAGGTCATCGTGTCCCAGGTGCGGGCGTTTAAAACCGGGATCAATCTGGCGCGTTACGCCTTCTATCAAAAGCTCGGGCCGCGCATTCACTCGCTGCTCGGCAGTGATGCGCCCACCAGCTTCGGGGGTTTGTTCCTGCCCTATCTGCCGAAGGAGGTTAAGCCATGAGTATCGTGAAAATGGGGCTCGGCGCGGTGGTTTCGGCAGCGCTGACGTGGTTTATCTGGCAGTGGGGATTCTGCCGATTCTATGTGGAACCGGGTTACATGGCCATCGTGACCGCCAAGAGTGGCGAGACGCTGCCACCGGGGCAGATTCTCGCCCAGCCCGGTCAGAAAGGGATGCAGGAACAACCGCTCGGCGAGGGTCGGCATTTTCTCAATCCCTGGCTGTATGAACACCAGATTATGCCGGTGGTGACCATTCCCCCCGGCAAGGTGGGCGTGGTCACGTCCAAAGTTGGCGCGGAACTGCCGCCAGGCGAGTTTCTGGCGGAACCCGGTCAGAAAGGCATCTGGCGGCGGACGCTGGGTCCGGGCAAGCATCGTTTTAATCCTTATGGTTATCAAATTGATATTACCGACGCCATCAGTATCCCGATTGGGTATGTCGGGGTGGTGACCAGTCTGTCCGGCAAGCAGACCACGCCCGATGCCTTTGCTGGTCCCGGCGAGAAAGGGGTGCGGCAGGACATCCTGCAACCCGGCCTGTATTACGCTAATCCGAAGGCGCTGCAAGTCGATCTGCTGGAAATCGGCGTCAATCAGGTCTCGCTGCTGGGCAAGACCGGCGGTGAAGTGGTGACCAAGGCGCAGATGGCCTCGCAGAATGTAGCGATGGAAGGTTTACAGAAGCGGGCGTTGGCCGAACAGCAGGAAAAGCGACTGGATTATCTGGCGCAGCAACGGGCGCAGGAACCGGCGGCTGAGTCGGCCAAATCGGACAGTTACAGCAGTTACCGCAGAAATGCCCCGGCCAGCAAAGCAGCGGCCTCAGAGGTTCCGGTTCCCCAGGCGCCGCCCAAGCCGCAAACGCCACCGGATTTCAGCAACCTGCTCAGTCTGAACCAGTTTGTTGAGTTTCCCTCGCGCGATGGCTTTGAAATCAGCCTGGATATGACCGTGGAATTCGAGTTCCTGCCGGAACATATTGCCTGGATTTATCAAAGTTATGGCGACCTGCCGGCGGTGGTGGACAAGATCATCATGCCGCAAATTCTGTCGGTGTCCCGATTGAAGGGTTCCGCCTATCGAGCCAAGGATTTCATCGTTGGCGAAGGGCGAGAGAAGTTTCAGAGCGACCTGACCGAAACGCTGGCCCGGACCATTGAGGAAAAGCGCATTGTCGTGCATGACGCCCTGATCCGGCATGTCAACGTCCCCATGCAGATTCTCGACCCGATCCAGCAGGCCAGCGTGGCTATCGAGCAGGATCTGACCAACAAAGAGAAGCAGAACACGGCGCGCAAGCAGGCGGAACTGAATACCGAACTGGGACTGGTGGAGCAGCGGCGGCAACAGGTTGCGCAGGAAACCGAGAAACTCAAGGCGGAAATTCTGGCGGATCAACAGAAGCAGGTGGCCCAACTCAAGGCTGAAGCCCATCGGCAGGCGGCCGAGATCGAGAAACAGACGGCGGTGGTTCGCGCCGACAAGACCCGCAAGCTCGGTCAGGCGCAGGCCACTACCGTGACGCTGGTGGAAGGCGAGAAGGCCAGGGGCTTTGAACTCAAGGCGGCGGCGTTCGGTGATCCGGCAGCGTTTACCCTGTGGGAGTTCGCCCAGAATCTGAATCCGGAGGTGCAGGTCAACATTCTGCACGCCGGTCCGGGGACGCTCTGGACGGATCTGGAAAAGGCGAACTTGGGCGAACTCGGCGGCGCGGCAGTGTTAAAGCAGGATCGCTAGGGTGAAACACGCACCCGTCGCCCTTCTTTCACGCCATTTACCGGGTGAACCACGACCGCATCGGTTTCAGCCAGACCGGAAACGATCTCGATTTTGGCTTCACCTGCGACTCCGGTGTTGACGGGTTGGCGATATAGCCGCCCGTCGCGCACTGTCCAGACCTGACCATCAACCACTGCTGTAGCGGGAGCCAGCAGGGCGTTTTCGCGCTGTTCAACGATGATATTTACCTCGGCGGTCATCCCGATCCGCAGGGGGATGTCATCGCTGGTAAAGCGAATCCGCACCCGATAGCTGCGTGTTACTGGATTGCCTTTCGGGGTAATGTCCTCAACTTCCCCCTCCAGCACCTGGTTCGGTAGGGCCGGGGCGCGGATTAGCACCCGTTGACCGGGATGAACCAGCAGGATGTCTTCCTCATCAACCTCGGCCTCAATCCGCAACGGCGCACAACAGGAAAAATAGAACACGGTCTGATTGGCCGGAATCAACTGGCCGACCTCGCCATCGCGTTGCAGGATCTGTCCGGCTGCTGGCGCGGTCAGCGTCATAAAAGCACGCAAGGTCTGCGCCCGAGCTAGGGCCGCTTCCGCCGCCTGCCACTCGGAACGCGACCGATCCCGCTCCAGCACGGTGCCCAATCCCCGATCCAGCAACGCCTGGGCGCGGTCAAGCTGGGTTTTGGCAAAGCGGGCGCGGGCCTCCAGTTCATCGACCGATTTGCGCAGGTCAGCATCTTCGAGTCGGGCCAGTATCTGCCCCTCACGCACCTGGTCGCCTTCTTCCACACTGATTTCCACCAGGCGTCCCGCGTTACGCGGCGCAATCGGCAACATGACCGTCGGTTCCACCGCGCCGGTGGCGTAAATAGCGCGCACTGCCGGTCCCCGGGTGGGATGCGCGGTTTCTACCGGAATGGGTCCCCACCACCGCCAAGCCAGAAAGCCACCGCCGACCAGCAAGGCCAGGGTGAGTATCGTCCAGATCAATCCATGCCGTTTCATCAGTTCGTCATAACCTGCTAGAAAGTTGCGAAGATTTTGTTAGCATCCACTATGCTATGCGCCATACATGAGTTGAAAACTTACAGACAGTCTCGGCAATGAGCGATGACCATCCCCCATTTTTAACAGCCCTGGAATTACGCGAGTGCGCCAGTTGCGGTGCCAGATTCGTGGGGCAGAGCTGGCACACACGCTGCCATGCCTGTTATCACCATATCAAACCCGATCCGGATACCCCCCGGCGTGATCCGGATGCAGAACTGTATCTGCTCCGCGCCGAGTTGGCGATGATTCGGGAGGAGTTGAGCCAGGAGCGGCAGGCGCATCTGGACGCGGTTGACCGGCTTGCGGATTTTGAACGGGCCGGCGTCGACTTGAAAACCGAACGCGATCTATGGATGAGCCGCTACTACAAGGCGTTGGCGACCCGTTCGTCGAAACGGCCCGCCATTCCATCGCACATTTTGCGACGTTTGCTTTGGCTGTGCCACCCGGATCGGCATGGGGACAGTGAGGCCGCCACCTCGGCCACCGCCTGGCTGCTTTCGCAGCGAACGAAGATAGAAAACGGATGAACCGCCAGGACTGTTAAATCTTGCGTTCAAAGGACGTCAGCACCCGATGCGTCAGGCGGTACAGTTGGGCGGGGCGGTGTGCGCCCGTGCGGAAATAGCCCGGAATCGGTTCAATGATGTCCTGTTCCATAATCTTATGCCGGAATGAGGCCTTGTCGAGCCGGACGTCCTGCGTTTGCTGATAGATCACATGCAGGTCGTTCAGGGTGAACACTTCGGGCAATAGGAACGCCGGGAGTGAGGAGTAGGTGGACTTGCTTTGCAACCGTTCGATGGCTTTGGCGACGATTTGATCGTGGTCAAACGGCAGCTTGGGCAAGTTCTTCACGGAAAAGGTTTCCGCAACCTGCGCTTGATCCAGCAAAGAAGCGGGCACCAGTGCGTAGTAAGCGACGCTGATCGACCAGCCGCGTGAATCGCGGTTCGCGCCGGAAAAGGTATAGAGTTGCTCGAGATAGGGCGCATCAAAGCCGATTTTGGCGCGAATCACCCGCCGGGCGGCATCCTCGGTATCGGCATCTTCCTGAACATGGACGAAACCGCCCGGCAGCGCGAGGTGCCCCGATTCAGGCGGTTCTTGGCGCTGCGCCAGAATCAGGCACAGGCCTTCGTTTAAAATAGTGAATAGCGCCGTATCGACCATCACCAGGGGTTGCGGATAATCCGACAGCACAGCAGTCTCCTTCGATGCTACTTTAGTGTTATAAAAAAATAACATCCATGATTTTAGCGGGGGAGAAGAAGATTGTCGATGCTTTTTTATTTTTTATACCATCATCTTATCCCGCAGACCCTATCGAGAAGCACTATCGGTCACCCAAGGTCGGTTTCGCCCGGATTTATACCGAAGCGGATGTCGCTTTGCTGGCTGAGACGGACGCTCTGCACCCTGTCCGGTCCAGCGACCTGTATCTTGATGCGGCGGGCGGTCGATGTGTATGGCGACGCCCGCTACGAACGCTTGGCGGGCCTCTCGGTGGGGCATCTCTATAACTTGCGCAAGCGGGTGGATTATCTCGCCCGCCGACAACACTGGACCAAGACGAAGGGAACCTCGGTGTCCATCGGGTGATCTGCCGGGCCAACCGCTGGCCGAGTCCTTGACCGCGCCAGGTGGGCTGGACAAACAGCCGTTTCATTTCACAGACGCCACCCTCCAACGGGCGCAGGGCGACGCAGCCGGCGGCGTTGGCTCCGGCCATCGCCAGCAACAAGCGCCCACGCGGCGGCGCATAGCGGCCCGGCAAGGTCGCCAATTCTTCCGCAAAATCCTGAAAACACAAGTCCACGCCGAGGAACCGCTGGCATTCGCGGAACAGCACCCACGCGGTTTCGATATCGCCCACTGTTTGGGCCGGAACGAGGTTCATGTTTCGCAACCGGTTGAGGCCGACTTCATGGTCAGCCCCGCCAAATGAATGCGCCGCGCTTCGGCTTTTCGCGTCCGTTCCTGTTGGCGACACGCCCGGCAGTGCACCGCCACCGTCCAGACATCGCCTTGCGCCTGTTCATACCACCACTGCTGTTGCGCCGCTGTCCAGATTTCTTCAACGCCGCAATCTTTGCAGCGAAAGGGCCGATCTTGATAGTAGCCGCGCTGGACAAAATCGGGAATGCTGTAGCTGTTGGTGGGCCGCAGCAAAGCGGGCGTGACCGCCACGGTTCCAATAGGACGATCCACAGGACGGGCGTTGATGAGACGAGCCTTCTGCGCGATCCGCCGGAGCCGGTGCGCCTTGATCTCCTGACGGCGCTGTTTGTTGCTTTTCATGGTGCAAACGCCGCTTTCGGCGGAGCATCGATCTCACCACGGGCGATGCGCGGATCGGTGATTGCCAAGCGTTGCGCCTCAACCCAACCGCTAAGGACCTCGCCAGCTTGTTGCGAGAAGTAGGTAATGGCGGCCCAACCCTCGTACACGGCCTGGGTATAGCCGTAGTCATTGGGAATGATGAAGATCGCCGTTTTGCATTCCGGGAAGGGGGCGGAATGGAAATACAACCGGACGGAACCAACAACTTTGAATTCCACGGGAGCAAAAGGCTCGCCAAGGTCTTCTTCAGCGTGGCAACGGGCTGGAGCATCACTCGCGGTTTGGGCGCTAACCCCGGCAGGAAGCAC
>JAUPTV010000146.1 GCA_030917925.1 Pseudomonadota bacterium | reverse complement strand
GATAGCGTCGAACACGCTCCCATCCTGACGCCGGTAACGGTTCTCGTAGATTTTCCAGGCCCCTTGTCTCCGCGCAACTTCGCGGACCAGTTGCGGGCGGCGCGTGGGGTCTTCATATACCGCATCGGCGATGGAAGTGCGGTTAATCGTCTCGATGGTTTGTTCGGGCGACGCAAAGCCGAGCATAGTCGCCAAGGCTGGATTGACGAAAACAAAATGCCCCTGCGGTGTGGACTGGAACATGCCGATGGGGACATTTTCAAACAGGCTGTGAATCTGCCGGGTGCTACGGTGTAATTGTTCTTCGATCTGCTTGCGGGCGGTGATGTCCAACAAAGCGATGCGGCATTGCCGCTGTTCATTGGCAACGCTGCCAAGGCCTTCCAGTTGCACCCATCGCAGCGGCGCGTAGCTGCTCGCCAAAACCACTTCGCAACTGGCCTGGGTCACCCCGGCCAGCGCCTGCGCAAAAAAGTGGTTGAAAACGGGCCGGGTCTCTACGGAAACCATCAGTCCGAAACGTCGGTTGAGTAATCGGGGACGTTCCAGGCCCAGTAATGTAGCGCCAGCCAGGTTGATCTCCAGAATGGTGCCATCACTGGCCAACGTCACATAGCCGACTGGCGCAAAGTCGTAGAGATCGACCTGGCGCTCCAGGCTCGCTTCGAGTTGGTTGCGCGCCGCCTGTAGCGCCTGATTCTGCAACTCTAGTTCTACCTGATGAACGCGCAACTCGTGAACCAGCCGCCAGGATTCCTCTACCGTAGGCGGCAACTGACCAGGCTGGGTGAATTGCTCTTGCAACCGGGCCTCAGCGCGGCGGTGTAGTCGGGTGAGGTCTGATAATGAGTCGGGATCCTTTTCCATAGAGTGCACTCCATCTAGGGTTTCCAGAATTTTGATTGCGTGACCGTCGGCACCATTATCAATCAACGGTTGGACAATTTTTGAGAAGCCGGGTCAACCAGCGGTCCAGGCTATTCGCGAACGCCTGTTGATCACGCGGGTGGTAGGGCGCGGGTCCACCCGTCGCGGTTCCCGCTGACCGCAAAGCTTCCTTGAAATCACGCAGCGCCAGCCGTTCCTGAATATTTTCCGCCGAATACACCTCGCCACGGGGATTCAGCGCCGCAATGCCCCGCGCCACTAATCGCGCCGCCAGCGGAATATCCGCCGTAATCACCAGATCGCTATTTTCCGCCTGCTCGGCCAGTATATGGTCGGCTTCATCCAGACCGGCACGGGCCTGAATAGCGGTGATCAGCGGTGAGCGCGGCAGCGAAAGCGGGCGATTCGCCACCAGCGTGACCGGAACGCCAAGTCGGCGTGAAGCACGAAAAACAATGTCCTTGACCGGAACCGGACAAGCATCGGCGTCAATCCAGATACGCATAGCGGCCTTCACAGGTGAGGAAAAACGGGAAAAGGAAGTCAAATGATTTTACACTACACTTCGATCTTTTTTCCTGGCCCCCGTTGTCCCTTTCATGAATCATTTCTGGCAGCAACTCAAAAAACCGTTTTTTGTTCTCGCGCCTATGGCCGATGTCACGGACATTGTGTTTCGCAATTTCGTATTGCGCTACAGTCGTCCGGACGTTCTCTATACCGAATTTGTCGCCTGCAAGATGCTCCTTGCCCCCAAAAACCGGAAGCTGCTCATGCGCTATCTGCAATACTCGCCTAGCGAGCGGCCGATTGTGGCGCAACTCTTCGGTTCGGAACCGGACGATTTTTTTGCGTGCGCCCGGTTGCTTCGGGAATGGGGTTTTGATGGCATGGACATCAATATGGGCTGTCCGAATCGCCGGGTGGAGAGACGCGGTGCCGGTGCTCACCTCATGCGCGACCCGCAACGGGCGCAGGCTATTATCCAGGCGGCTAAAGAGGGTTTAGGCGATTTACCGCTGGCGGTTAAAACCCGCCTGGGCTACCACGTTATTGAAACCGAGTCATGGATCGGCGCGGTGTTGGCCGCTAAACCCGATGTGTTGGTGGTTCATGGACGTACCCGCCAGGAAATGTCCGAAGTACCCGCGCACTGGGATGAAATTGCCGTGGCGGCCACTATGGCGCATGACGTCGGCGTTTTGTGTGTGGGCAACGGCGATGTGGACAGCCGGGAACAGGGTGAGGAATACGCCCAGCGCTTTGGCGTGGACGGCATCATGATCGGGCGAGGCGTCTTTGGAAATCCGTGGGTTTTCGCCACACAAGCCGAACGGAGCGAATCGGAGAAGTTGTTGGCTCTGGCGCGCTTCATCACGCAATTCACCGGTTTTTGGCAGACTGCGAAACGCGAAGGGCTGCTCAAGAAGCATTTCAATGCGTATATCGAGGACTCTCCCGGATCGAAAACGCTTCGTATGGAACTCATGACCACGGCCTCCGCCGCTGCCGCACTGGAAACACTGGCCCGCTATTTTCACCAGCACGGCTGGATTTTCCCGGAGATTTTTTACGAACGGATCATGTCTGCATGATCATTCTGGCCACCACATAACCGTTCATCCCTGTTTCATCGTCTGCTGGAGGGCGCACCATGATGTACATCACTGGAACCATTGCTGACGTGCTGGAAGATGGCCTGCTCACGACGCTCGTCGTGGATACCGGTCGTCGTCGGCATCATTTGCAGGCCGAATCGCGCCTGTTGTCCGAAGCCTTGTCGGCGCTGTACGGCGAAGACTGTATTGGCAAAGCCGTTGCGGTGCAATGCGATGGCGCGACGTTGACGAGTATCGAGATTCCCGGCGTCGCTCCCAATTATTCAATTTGAGGGAGTGAAAAAATTCCCCCTGCCCACTGGGAATGGAGCAAGGGGAAGACCTGGAATTTGGGCAAAATGGGTTTGTTGAAAATTAACAACAGTATGGATCACGCTGCGGCGCAATACATAGGATGGTTAGCGCTGAAATGATCAAGAACCTGCCGCCAGTGAGTAGCTTCCCCCGGATGGCCATGCAAGCGAGCCACTTCGATATCCTCGCGGATGATCTGCGCAATGCGCGGAATCCCGGCAGGATCATGAACCAGGCAACAGCCCAGTTCGGCGGCGACGATTTCCGGCACATGCTCATGCTGAGCAATGGCTTCAATCTCGTCTTCTTCCAGATCGGTCAAGCCGACACAGTCTTCATAAGTTAACATGTCACACCTCCAGTTGCTGAAAAATCCCTCCTCGGTTCGTCCCTGGCCGAATGACTGCAAAGCGCGTTCGGTTCCCTGTGGAGCGCTTTCTGTCGATCCTTAATTAAGAGGCCCGGCCGCGTCCCTATCCGGTATTGCCTCTAATCCTGGTAGTGTAGCACAAAAATACATAAATTCAATGTGGATTTTGTAATTTAGCGAATTCAAGTTCTCCAGAATCCATGAATAACACTATTTTCCAGCACATCAGTAGATTTTAGCTGGCCGCTTGATTAGGCTAAACAGCGTTGTTCTTTCGCTTCCTAACCTTTTCGGAGATTTCCTGCATGAACCGTTCGCTGATCGCTGCCGCTGTGTGTTTATCCACCGCCCTGTGCGCCCCGACGCTCGCTCTCGCTAAAAAAGCGCAGATGCAGAACATTGATTTTGGAGCTATTACCTGCGGTGAGTTCATGAAGGAACTGTCTACCGGCACCGCTGAGGATGCTGGCGTAGTGTTAATGTGGATCGATGGCTATCTGAGCGGCGTTTCCGGGGATAAATCTTTGAACTGGAAGAATCTGGAAAAATTCAGTACGGACCTGGTGGCCTACTGTGGCAGCAAACCCGATGCCAATGTGCTGGACGCGGCTGAGGAAGTCGGTATTTCCGACTGATACGCCATGACCTCGCCACTGCTTTCGACAAAACCGATTCCTCCGGCTGAACGCCTGATCTTCGCGCTGGATGTGCCGAACCCGGCGACCGCCCGGCAACTGGTGGAAACGCTCGGCGATGCCGTTTGCTTCTACAAAATTGGGCTGGAGCTGTTCATGGCGGGCGGCTATTTCGAGCTGATCGAGTGGTTGCGTACCCGTGATAAAAAGGTGTTTGTGGATCTGAAGTTTTTTGATGTGCCAGAAACGGTTCGCTCCGCCGTGCGCCAGTTAGCCCCTTATGGCGCGGCTTTAACCACCGTACATGGCAATGACGCCATTCTGCGGGCAGCGGTTGAAGCGGCGCAGGAGATCGGTGGCGAGCCGGGCATTCTGGCGGTCACCGCCCTGACCAGTCTGGATCAGGCCGATCTCACCGATTTGGGTTTCGCCTGCGATCCCAAAACCCTGGTGCTGTCGCGGGCGCGGCGGGCGCTGGAGATCGGTTGTCGTGGCGTCATCTCCTCGGGACTGGAAGCGGCTGACTTGCGGCAGAATCTGGGCGACAAGCTGTTGATTATCACCCCCGGCATCCGTCCGGTATTCAATCGCCCAGCCGACGATCAAAAGCGTACCCTGGATGTTGAAGATGCATTTTTAAGCGGCGCTGACCATATTGTGGTCGGTCGGCCGATTCGTCAGGCACCCGATCCTCGAGCGGCAGCGGCTTCGATTCAGGAACGGATCGCCCGACTGTTTTGAACGGATCCAAGCGCCAGGCTCCCCCATCTGGCGCTTGAGGTCTGATCCCACCCGGCATTTGGCCCATTCACGGTCAAGCATCACGCAGGTCAATAGCACATGGCCCATGAGTAGCCATTATCCCGTCGGCATCTTCGATTCCGGAGTCGGCGGATTGTCGGTACTCCAGCAGATTCGCGCTGGCCTGCCGCATGAGTCACTGCTGTATGTGGCCGATTCAGGCCACGCGCCTTACGGCAACCAACCGGCGGAATGGATCATCCAGCGCACCTTCGCGATGACCGAATTTCTGCTGGAACAGGGTGCCAAGGCGGTAGTAGTCGCCTGTAATACGGCGACGGCAGCGGCGATTGCCCCACTACGGGCGCGTTTTGCGATCACGATAATTGTTATTGAACCGGCCATTAAGCCAGCGGTCACCATGACCCGCTCGGGGGTCGTTGGCATTCTGGCCACTGGTCACACGGTTCGCAGCGACAAATTCGCTCATCTGCTCGATCAGCATGGACATCAGGCGCGAGTGCTGGTGCAACCGTGTCCGGGACTGGCAGATTGTGTGGAACAGGGCGATTTAAACGGTCCCGACCCCCGCGCCCTGTTGGAGCGCTATCTGGAGCCGCTGCTGAACGCCGGCGTCGATACCCTGGTGTTGGGTTGCACCCACTACCCGTTTTTGATGCCGCTGATTCGGCAATTGACCGGGCCGGACGTCATGATTCTCGATCCAAGTCCGGCAGTCGCTCGCCAATTGCGTCACCGGTTGGAAAAGGGCGGATTGCTGGCCGAACAAGATGCGGGTGGCGGGGAACGCTATTTCACCAGTGGCACTGGGGAACCGACAGCCCGCGTGATGGCCGGACTGCTGGCTAAACCGGTGAATCTGGAAATTTTGCCCGAACGCTTCCGGTTGGTATGCCATCCAGCAACGGTGCGTCAATCAAGACTGGCGTAAAGCTCGTCCATATCCAGCGCAAGACCGA
>JAUPTV010000145.1 GCA_030917925.1 Pseudomonadota bacterium | reverse complement strand
CTGGGCGGTCAGCAAGTCGCGATAAGTCTGGTTCACGGGTTCTCCTGCTGATTGTTGAATAAAATGGCCTGATTTTTACGCAATGCGCTTAGACATTGAACCGGAAATGCATGACATCGCCTTCCTGAACAATGTACTCCTTCCCTTCCAGCCGCCATTTACCCGCTTCACGCGCCCCGGCTTCGCCATTCCCCGCGATGTAGTCGGCGTAAGCGATCACCTCGGCGCGGATAAAGCCGCGTTCAAAATCGGTATGAATCACCGCCGCCGCCTGAGGAGCGGTTGCGCCAATCCGCACGGTCCAGGCCCGCACTTCCTTGGGGCCAGCGGTGAAATAGGTTTGCAGGCCGAGCAATTTATAGGCGGCGTGAATCACCCGATCCAGTCCCGGCTCGGCCAGCCCGTAGTCGGCTAAAAACTCGGCCTTGTCGGCATCGTCCAGTTCCGCCAGTTCCGCTTCAATCGACGCGCAGACCGACACGACTTCTGCGCCTTCCCGCTGCGCGATGGCTCGCACCTGATCCAGGAACGGGTTGTTCGTGAATCCGTCTTCGGCGACATTGGCGACGTACAACACTGGCTTACCGGTCAGCAGGAACAGTTCCCGCAACCCTTCGCGCTCATTCGCATCCAGCGCTAACGCGCGCAACGGCACCCCGGTGTTCAAATGCGCCTGCACCCGCTCTAGCAGCGCCTTGCGCTCCAAGGCGTCGCGACCCCCGGATTTGGCGGCTTTCTCCGCCCGTTGCAGCGCCTTGTCCACCGTGGCCAAATCGGCCAGCGCCAGTTCGGTATTGATCGTTTCAATATCTTCGCCGGGATTGACCCGCCCGGAGACATGAATCACATCATCATTCTCGAAACAGCGCACCACCTGGGCAATGGCGTCCGTTTCGCGGATATGCGCCAGAAACTGATTGCCCAGTCCTTCGCCCTTCGACGCGCCCGCCACCAGTCCAGCGATGTCCACGAATTCCATGGTCGCCGGAATGATCTTCTGCGGCTTGACGATGGCCGCCAACGCCGCCAGTCGCGGATCAGGCACCGGCACCACCCCCACATTCGGGTCGATGGTGCAGAACGGATAATTCTCCGCCTGAATGCCGGCCTGGGTCAGGGCGTTAAATAGCGTGGATTTACCGACGTTCGGCAGACCGACGATGCCGCATTGGATGGCCATGGGGGATTACTCGAAAGTTCAGGAAGCGGAAGGAGAAGCAGGTGAGGGGACACGCCGACTGTGCAACGCTTGCATGGCGCGTTCCCATTGACCGGCCAGCAGGTGCGGGATTTCCCGGAGCGCGTCACTAATCGCCTGTTCCAGCGCCTCATGTTCAGACCGGGGAGCGCGGCGCAACACATGCTCCAGCACGTCGCGGCTATCACCGGGATGACCGATGCCGAGCCGCAGCCGGGCAAATTCGTTGCCGCCCAAATGCGCCATCAGATCACGCAGGCCATTGTGACCGCCATGACCGCCGCCCCGCTTCAACCGCACCGTGCCCGGCGGCAGATCCAGATCGTCGTGAACGACCAGAATCGTGGGCAAGGACAGCTTGTGAAACCGCGCCAGCGCCGCGACCGCCTGGCCGCTGCGATTCATGAAGGTCATCGGCTTGAGCAGCCACAGTTCCTGGCCTGCAATAGCGATTCGGCAGATTTCGCCATGATATTTGCCATCAAGGCGGAACTGGCCACCGTGCTGGCGGGCCAGTTCGTCCACCAGCCAGAAACCGGCGTTATGGCGCGTCTGGGCGTATTCGGGACCGGGATTGCCCAGCCCGACGATCAGCCGCAAGGCTGGCGCTGTTGCAGAACCCTCCCCCCTGGAGGCGGGAGAGGCGTCAGAGTGGAGAGGGGCTGCCGACAAGGCCAGTCAATCCGGCTTATGCCGCAGGCGTCGGCGCGCCCGCCGCGACTTCCTCGCCGCCATGGGCATGGTGAATGCTGACCACGATGGCGTCCAGTTCCGAACCGGCGGCAACGTGCGTCGCCAGTTCCACGCCTTCGGGCAGTTTGAGATCGGACAGGTGCAGCACCTCACCCATGCCCAGTTCGGTCAGATCGACTTCGATAAATTCCGGCAAGTCCTTGGGCAAACAGGCGATTTCAATGTCGATCAGCGCATGGCTGACCACGCCGCCCTGTTGCTTGACGCCGCGCGAGATATTCTCATTGATGAAATGCAGCGGCACATGGACCCGCAACTTGCGGTCGGCGCTGGCTCGCAGGAAGTCGACATGCATGATCGTCGGCTTGAACGGGTGGCGGTGCATATCGCGCACCACCGCGCTTTCTACGGTGTCCCCGATCTTCAAGGTCAGCACATGCGAGTAAAACGCCTCGCCCGCCTTGTGCATCAGATTCAGCAGCTCGAGGTGGTTCAGTGTCAGCGGCTGTGGCTCCTGGCCCCCGCCGTACAGGATGGCGGGCAGACAGGCCGCGCGGCGCAGGCGGCGGCTCGCACCTTTCCCCAAAGCGCTGCGCGGTTCAGCTTTCAATTCAAAAGTAACGCTCATTAATACTTCTCCAACTGTTGAACATGGAAACGCGGCGCGTCCGCGACCAGACGCGCCGACTCGGCAAAGTCATCCTGGATTCAGGAAAACAGGGAACTGACGGATTCTTCGAGATGAATCCGGCGCATGGATTCGGCCAGCAACCCCGCGACGCTGATCTGGCGGATGTTCGGGCAGGCGGCGGAATCGGGACGCAAGGGAATGGTGTCGGTGACGACCAGTTCATCGAGCAGGGAGTTGCGAATATTTTCAGGGGCGGCCCCGGACAATACCGCATGAGTGCAATAGGCGCGCACGGAGGCCGCACCGTATTCCTTCAACGCCTTCGCCGCCAGACAGAGGGTGCCTGCGGTATCCACCATGTCGTCCACGACGATGCAGTGCTGGCCTTCCACATCGCCGATGACGTGCATCACCTGGGCCTGATTGGGCGCGGGGCGGCGCTTGTCGATAATCGCCAGTTCGGAATCATCCAGCCGCTTGGCCAGGGCGCGGGCGCGCACCACGCCGCCGACGTCCGGCGACACCACCATTAAGTCGCCAAGATTCCGGGCGCGAATGTCGCTCAACACCATCGGCGTCGCGTAAATATTATCCACCGGCAGATCGAAAAAGCCCTGAATCTGATCGGCGTGCAAATCCACGGTCAGCACCCGGTCAACGCCGACGCTGGTAATCATGTTGGCGACCACCTTGGCGGAAATCGGCACCCGCGCCGAGCGGGGGCGGCGATCTTGCCGGGAATAGCCAAAATAGGGAATGACGGCTGTGACCCGCACTGCCGAAGAACGGCGCAGCGCATCGGCCATGACCAGCAGTTCCATGATGTTGTCGTTGGTGGGCGCACAGGTGGGTTGAACGATAAACACATCCTTGCCGCGCACATTCTCCATCAACTCGACCATCACCTCGCCGTCGCTGAACCGGCTGACCAGCGCCTGGCCGAGCGGCAACTGGAGATGATCAGCGATATCACGGGCGAGTTGGGGATGGGCGTTGCCCGAAAAGACCATCATGCGACCTTCGTACACCATCCATTCCCCCACTGTCGGTCTGCTGTCAAAAAGATGGCTGGGCCGCCAGGATTCGAACCTGGGAGTGCCGGAGTCAAAGTCCGGTGCCTTACCACTTGGCTACGGCCCAATAAATCAGAGGCGCTTCAAGCGCTCATGCAGCGGCGAACGGTTACAACCCTTCGCCATAAATCCTGCCCGGTTCGGCGGCAACTGCGCCAACACCCGCCGGGCGTGCGCTTCATCCGCAAAGGCGGCGAACACACAGGCACCGGTGCCGGTCAGTCGGGCGACGCCCTGTTGCCCTAACCAGGCAGCGGCAGCGGCGACTTCCGGGTAGCGGCGATACACCACTGCTTCGCAATCATTACCGCCTGCGCCGTTTACGAAGTCGGCTATTGTGCTGAGTGGGGAGTTCCTTGTCAATTCCGGGTCATTAAAGATTGCGCCGGTCGCAACCTGACAGGCGGGCTGGAGCACCACAAACCAGGGTTCGGGGAGTTCCACCGGCGTCAACCGTTCACCGACGCCTTCCGCCCAGGCCGCTTGTCCGTGGACAAAAACGGGGACATTCGCGCCGAGTTGCAGGCCCAGTTCCGCCAGTTCCGCCAGACTCAGCCCTGTTTGCCAGTAATGATTCAGCGCAACCAGCGCAGTTGCGGCATCAGAACTGCCCCCGCCCAGCCCGCCGCCCATCGGGAGATTTTTGACCATACGAAGGGTTGCGCCCTGCCGGGTTCCGGTCGTCTGCTGCAACAAGCGGGCGGCGCGGACGGTTAAATCCGCATCCGGGGGGACGTTGGGGACTTGGCCTTCACGAGTAATCCGGCCATCCTCGCGCGGCGAGAACCAGAGCCAGTCGCTGTAATCGAGAAATTGAAACACCGTTTGCAGTAAATGGTAGCCGTCCGGTCGCCGCCCAACGATGCGCAACATCAAATTCAATTTAGCCGGAGCCGGCCAGGCCAGGGGATCAGGCGCTATAGCTTCCACTGTTCAATCACCAGTTTAACGCTCAAATCCGGTCGCCGGGCGACGATGCGTTCCGGCAGATCCAGGTTGAAAATAGTAATCGGCGCGTATGCTGGATATTCGATGACCCAGCCGTTCTGCTCCAACCGGGTCAGGCGGCCGCTGGAGTCCATTTGCAGGACCGGCGTTGACCCCGGTTCCGGCAAACCGCGCGCCCAGTAGCGTAATCCATTGACCGGCAAGCGCACCCCAAGATGCTGCTCCAGTAGATCGTCCGCATCCGGAGCCGTCCACTGCTGGCCATCCTGGGTCTGAAGGCGCACTTCCCAACCTTCACTTTCGACAGTGACCCGGCCCTGACCAAGCGGGCCGATTAAATCAATCCGATAGCCAGCATCCCGTTGTGCCCACTGGAAATGAGCGTGCCAGCCGTCCTGACCGCTGACCACGCCAATGCGGCCCTCCGCTTGCCAGGTGGTGAGCGGTTGCAGCACTGCTTGCCGGGCGGACCAGGCGCTGGCGGCTTCCGGGGAGATGACCGGCGGCGCAGCGCAACCAGACAGCAGGGTCAGGGTGACAAGAAGCCCGGCCCAGATCGTGTTTGCCTTTATTTTGGAGTCGCGTTGCCTGAGACGTTTCATCCTCATCACCCTCATCACCCATTAGTTGTGCGTTAAACTATTTCGCACTTTCCGAGATAATCCCTAATTGCGCAACTCATCAAGATTCTCTTTGAGTTTTCGCTGATTCTCCATCATGGACCGGCAGACCTGGCTGAAGATGTTGCCTTGCATTTCTTCCAGCAGTGAATCCTTTTTTTCGTCAGGAGCCGCTTCAGGCGCATCGTCAGCCGAGTTAGCGGGCGCGTTCATCGCCTGCTGAAATTGCGCCGTATCGGCGCTGTTCGGGGAAGCATCGGGTTGCCCAGACGGGGGTAAACCGGCGGGATGGCCGGTTGCAGAATGCACAGAATTCAGCATAGTTATCACCAGTACCTTTTGAGCCGATAAGTTTTTTATGACCCCACAAGATCAAGCTTAGCAGGCTATGCCAGAATCCATCAAACCACCCTTTAAAGCGATGGCTTTAATGATAACCGCGCTCAGTCTGGCGCTGGGAACTCCGCAAACCGTTTTCGGGGCTATAGCCAACGATGCGGCGTTAATGGAACTGAACATCGAAGACTTGATGCAGGTGAATGTCATCTCGGCGGCCAAGCAGGAACAGCCCTGGGCTGACAGTGCTGCCGCAGTCTTCGTCATTACTAACGAGGACATCCGCCGGTCCGGTGTCACTATCCTGGCCGAGGCGTTGCGGCTGGCACCGGGCGTTGAGGCAGCCCGCATCGACGCCGCCCGCTGGGCGATCACCATTCGCGGCTTCAATGGCCGCTTCGCCAACAAGTTGCTGGTGATGGTCGATGGCCGCTCGGTGTATACGCCCGCCTTTTCCGGCGTGTACTGGGAAATTCAGGATCTGCCGCTCGCCGATATCGACCGCATTGAGGTCATTCGCGGCCCTGGCGGCAGTCTGTGGGGCGCGAACGCAGTTAATGGCGTCATCAATATCATCAACAAACCCGCCCGCGATACTCAGGGCGGACGGGTCAGCGTTACCGCTGGCAATGAGGAACGATCCATTGTTGATGCCCGTTACGGCGGAAAACTGGGGGAAACCGCCCAGTATCGGCTCTACGGTCGCCAGGCGCGCCGCGATGGCTTTGTCGATCTCCAGGGGCAGGATGCCGGCGATGACTGGATGCTTCAGCGCGGTGGGTTCCGGCTGGACTGGCAGCCGACCGGACGCGATACCGTCAGCGTGATGGGCGATGTCTATGATGGCGAATTTGACGAAAATATGGTGGCACCGCTGCTCACTCCGCCCTACGCCGAACGCCGACTCGATCCCGCAAAAGTGCAGGGTGGCAGTTTGCAAACGGTCTGGGAACGCCGCTATTCCGAGAAAGAGCGGATCGGCTTGCAGGTTTATTATCAGTATGAAGATCACGAGGCGCTGCTGGCCCCGTTCCGGCTGGATACGTTCGATGTCGATTTCCAGCACAGTTTCCGCTGGGGCGAGCGGCAAGAACTGATTTGGGGCGTGAACTATCGCCATTACCGCGACCAGTTTGATCCTTCTGAATTGATCACCCTGACGCCGGATTCGTTGTCTGCCGACCTGTTCAGCCTGTTTGCCCAGGACCAGATCACCTTATCGGAACGCTGGCAGTTGACGGTCGGTGCCCGGATGGAGCGCAATGACTATACCGGCTGGGAATTTCAGCCCAGTGTGCGCCTGCTGTGGAAACCGGATGAGCGCCAGCGGGTGTGGGCGGCGGTGTCGCGGGCGGTGCGCACCCCATCGCGGGCCGAGGAAGACGCCCGGATCAATACGGTGACGGTCCCCCCGGAAATTACCGGCAGTCTGCCCGGCATTGTCGCGACGGTGGGCGACCGGGGGTTTGATTCCGAGAAACTGACCGCTTATGAAATCGGCTATCGCACCTGGCTGGGCCGGAATTTCTCGCTGGATGTCGCCGCCTTCTATAACGATTACGATGACTTGTTCACTGGCGTCCAGGGAACGCCGTCTCTCGAAGTCGAGCCGTTGCCGCCGCATCTGGTCCTGCCCCTGCATTTTCGCAATCTGCTCAGCGACGACAACTACGGCGCTGAAATCGCCGTTGACTGGCACCCTGGGCAACACTGGCGGTTGCAGTTGAATTATTCCTATCTCTGGTCGCGTCCGGAAGAACGGCAGTGGAGTCCGCTGAATCAGGTTTCCCTGCGTTCGTCCTGGGATCTGCGCGATGATCTGGAACTGGACGCCTGGCTGTATTACGTTGACCCCCTGGAATCGGTGTCAACGCTGTCGGCGCTGGGCGCAGTGTCGGTCGATGCCCACCTGAATCTCACCCTGCGACTGGGCTGGCGACCGTATCCTGGTTGGGAGCTGTCACTGGTCGGCGCTAATCTCCTGGATAGTGAACATCTGGAAATGGTCCAGGAAGTCTTTACCTACCCGGTTGAGGTCGAGCGCAGTCTGTACGGGCAGGTGAAATGGTCGTTTTAGGGCGGTGCCGGCGCACCCTGGTTTGTTGCCTGTTTCTGTTTCTGTTTCTGTTTCTGTTTCTGTTTCTGTTTCTGTTTCTGTTTCTGTTTCTGGCGCTGGCAGGATGGCCGCTGACGACCTCGGCCCTGTCAGCGGATGAATACGCCATTAAGGCCGCCTATCTGTACAACTTCGCCAAGTTTGTGGAATGGCCGCCGACGGCTTTTGCGACCCCCGACGATTCGCTGCTGATCTGCGTGATCGGCAATAACCCGTTTGGCGATGCCCTGACTAATCTGCGTGGCAAATTGGTCGGCCATCACCCGGTGACCGTGCAGGAACTGTCAAGCCCTGCGGATGCGCCAGGTTGCCATATTGTCTTTATCGCCCGCTCCCAGCAATTGCGCCTGAAAAGCCTGCTGACCACGCTCGGCAGTCGCCCGATCTTAACAGTCAGCGATATCGAAAACTTTACGCAGGTCGGCGGCATCATCGGCCTGACCGAAGTCGAGCAGCGCATTCAATTCGTCATCAACACTGCCGCCGTGCGCCGCGCCGGCCTCACGGTGAGTTCGCAACTGCTCAAGCTGGCGACGGTGATCGACGGCAACGGAGGACTCTGAATTGATATCAGCATTTGGCAATCTGCCGATTAAATACAAACTGATGGCGGTCATGTTGTTGACTAACATTCTGGTGTTACTGGCGGTGGTCGCGGCGCTGGTGATCAACGAGACCTACGCCCTGCGCGCCATGACGCGCAATCAACTGTTGACGCTGGCCGATGTGATCGGCGCGAACACGGCTTCGGCGCTGCTATTCAATGATCTCAAGGCGGCCGGGGAGAATCTGGAGGTGCTGCGCGCCAAACCGGATATCCGCTACGCGACCATCGATAGTCCTGATGAACAGGTTCTCGCAGATTATCATGCGCCCGGTCTGACGGAAGCGGAGCGTGAAAAATTGCGCCTGAGCAAGAGTCGTCTGGATCGCCAGTTTAGCCAGTCAGTGGATACAGCATTCAGCAGCGTTAATAGCCAGATGATGTGGGTGAAATGGCCGATTAACCAGGATGGCCAGTTGCTGGGTTATCTGGAGATGTACTCGGATATGCGGGAGTTGACCGAGAATCTGCATCGCTACTATTGGATTATTGCCGGGTTGTTTGCGGGTTCGCTGCTGTTAACTGCACTGCTGGCCTCGCGCTTTCAGTGGGTCATTTCCGGACCGATCCTGCGCCTGCGGCAGGTCATGGATCGGATATCTGGCGCCCGTGATTACACCCTTCGTGCTCCCCCTGACAGTCATGATGAACTGGGGGCGCTGGTCAACGGCTTCAACGAGATGCTCACGCAAATTCAGCAGCGCGATACGGATCTGGCCGGCTACAACGCCCGGTTGGCGGCGGAAGTCGCAGAGCGCACGGTGGAACTGTCGGCAGCGAATGCCGAATTACATGCGCTGGTTCAGGAGTTGAGCGGGGCCAAGGAACGAGCCGAGGCCGCCAGCCGCGCCAAGTCGCAATTCCTGGCCAATATGAGCCACGAAATCCGCACACCGATGAACGGTATTCTGGGCATGGCCGAGTTGCTGCTCGATACGGAACTGCGCGCCAAGCAGCGGCGCTTTGCAGAATTGATTCAGCAATCCGGCCTGAGCCTGTTGGAGATCATCAATGATATTCTGGACTTCTCGAAGATTGAAGCGGGCAAGCTAGAATTAAACATCGTTGATTTTGACGCCCGGACGGTGGTTGAGGAAGTTTCGGCACTCTTTGCGGAAAGTGCGCAGCGCAAGGGTCTGGAGTTGATTTGCGCCCTGCCGCCGCAGTCATTGGCGGCGCGGGGCGATCCGGTGCGTCTGCGGCAGGTGCTGACCAATCTGGTCGGCAACGCCATCAAGTTCACCGAACATGGCGAAGTCATGGTGCGGGCGTCGGCCCCGCGTCCCATTGAAACCGGGTTTGAGCTACGCTTTGAGGTGCGCGATACTGGCTTTGGTATTCCTGAATCAGCGCAGGAGCGGATTTTCAACGCCTTCGATCAACTCGATGGCTCGATGACCCGCCGGCATGGCGGCACTGGCCTGGGATTGGCGATTGCCCGGCAACTGGTGAGTCTGATGGGCGGCGGGATCACGCTGCACAGTGTGGAAGGGCAGGGTTCTATCTTTAGCTTTACGGTACCCCTCGGGTGGTCGAAGCAGCCGCTCAGTCAACTGGGACCGGTGGACCATCTGCGCCATGTGCGGGTGCTGGTGGTCGATGACAGCGCCACCAACCGGGAGATTCTGCTGCATCAATTACAGGCCTGGGGAATGCGCTGTGACAGCGCTGCAGAAGGGCGCGAGGCGCTGGAACGATTGGAAACTGCGCAGGCGCAGGGCGATCCGTATGAAATCGCCCTGCTGGATGGTCTGATGCCGGGACTGACCGGGCCGGAACTGGCGCTGGCCATCCACGAGAAAACGGAATTGCGCGAGACCCAACTGGTGTTGCTCACCTCCGTCGTATTTCAGGGCGAGATGCAGGACAAAGCCCGCCAGGCCGGGGTGGTGCATCAGTTGTTCAAGCCGGTGCGTCAATCCTTATTGTGGAGTTGCTTGCGTCAGTTGCTGCAACCGTCCACGGAGTCCGCCGAATCGCCTTCTGCGCGTTCGCTAGAAGTGCTGCGGCGCGGGGCGCGGGTGTTGGTGGTGGAGGACAATCCGGTCAATCAGGAATTGGCTAAAGCGATGTTGACGCAACTCGGTTGTGTTGTCGAGGTCGCCAACCATGGCCGTCAGGCGGTTGACTGGCTGGAGCACTATTCCTGCGATCTGGTGCTCATGGACTGCCAGATGCCGGTGATGGATGGCTTTCAGGCGGCGGCAGCGATTCGCCAGGGCGAAGTGGGCAAAATGTCTCGACTGCCCATCGTCGCGTTGACCGCTCATGCGGTCAGTGGTGATCGAGAGCGTTGTCTGGCGGCGGGCATGGACGATTATTTGACCAAACCTTTTTCCCAGGACCGTCTGGTGAAGCTGCTGAATCGCTGGTTGCGAACGCCGGTGAATGCGCTTGCGCCCTCGGTTGAACCCGCAGTCACCGCTTCTCCGGCGCTTTTACCCCCGCCCGAGCGTACAGAGTCCCCGGCTGAAGAACCCATTGAGGCGATTGAGGCAATCGATCAACAGGTGCTGGAAAAGATTCGGATTCTCGAACGCAAGGGCGCGCCGAATCTGGTCGCCCGGCTGGTTGGGCTGTATTTGCGCGATGCACCGCAGTTGATCCGCCAGATGAAGCAGGCGGTCACTGAGGCGGATGACGAAATGCTGCTGACGGCGGCGCATACCCTTAAATCCAGTAGCGCTAATGTTGGTGCAACGTCACTGTATGATCTCTGCAAGGAACTGGAAGCGCAGGCCCGTCAGCGGCAGGTGGCGAATCCCCTGGAACAGGTCTTGGCCATCGAAGCGCTCTTTACGGCGGCGCAGGCCATTTTGCGGCAGGAATTGCCGACGAAGGATCAATGACGCTGAGTTACCGAAGATCCACTTTTACCCAAGGAACTGCGATGTTTTCAACATCAGTCATAACCCGCGCCATTCTCCTGGTGGCAGCGCTCTTCAGCGGATTGACGCTAACCGTGAGCACTGCGGAAGAACTCAAAATCGGCGGCACGGGCAATGCACTGGGGACGATGCAACGGTTGGCAGACGCCTTTAACCCGCAAAATCCCGATGTGAAAGCCACGGTGTTACCCAGTATGGGCAGCAGTGGCGCGGTGAAAGCGGTCCCTAAAGGCGCTATTGATATTGGCCTGAGTTCGCGGGACTTCACCCTCGCCCTGATCCTCTCGGAAAACCGCCCGTTGCGCGCCCTGATCCTGAATGGCGTTGAACCCACTGTGGAAAACACCGCTACAGGCCGCTATCCCTACCACAAGCGCCTGTTCCTGATCACGCGGGCGGAACCGACGGCGAAGGTTCAACAGTTCAAAGCGTTCCTGGACACTCCCACGGGACGCGACATCCTGGCCGGCACCGGTTGCTGGATACCCTGAATTCGCTGACGACGCGCCGTAATGACTTCCCGCGACGACCCGATTGCCTCGATCATCAACCGGACCGCGCTGATTGTGGCGCTGCTGGTGACAATTACCCTGCCGCTCGGTTACTGCATTGTCGCCTTTAACGGTCTGAGCGCTGCGCTGGAATTCAAGGCCCGGGTCAAGGCCACCGCCTTCAGTACGCTGATTATCGGCAATCCCGAGTTGTGGATGTACGCCGAAAACCGGATGCAGGGGCTGTTGATGCGCGAACCGGTCCCGCTGGAAACGGAATGGGTGCAGGTTTATGACGGGGAGGGCGCATTGATCACGCAAGCCGGCCAACCACCAGCACCGCCGCTGTTAAGCCGCCACTATCCCCTGTATGACGCCACACGCATCGCTGGACGCATTGAAGTCAGTGATTCCTTGCGCCATCTGATTCAGGGCGTGGTTATCGCGACTTTAATCGGTCTGGCGCTGGGCATATCGGTATTCATAGCCTTCCGGGTCGTACCCTTGCGGGCGCTGCGACGGGTCACGCAAGCGCTGGTCAACAGTGAAACCGCCTATCGACAACTCGTCGAATTGTCCCCCGACGCGCTGTGCATCAGTTGCGACGAAAAAATCGTGTATCTCAATGCCGCCGCCGTCCACCTGGCCGGGGCGAATTCTTTGAATGAAATGTTGGGAACGTCCATTTGGGACTACCTCCATCCCAAAGCCCGCATCCGGGTCCGGGAGCGGTTGGCTGAGATTCTGGCCCAACAGTGCGCCGCGCCGTTTCTGGAAGAACGCTGTCAGCGACGCGACGGAACCGTTTTTCCGGTAGAAATCGCTGCTGCCCCGTTTATTTACAACGGACGCCCGGCCCTGCAGATCATCGTTCACGATCTCACCGAGCGGAAGCGCATGGAAGAAGCGCGTCAGGCGCGGGACGCCGCCGAAGCCGCCAGTCAGGCCAAATCGCGGTTCCTGGCGAATATGAGCCATGAAATCCGCACTCCGATGAACGGCGTTCTCGGCATGACCGAGTTGTTGCTGAATACTGAATTGCACCCCAGTCAGCGGCACTTTGCCGAACTGATCCAGCAATCCGGATGCAGTCTGCTGGAGATCATCAATGACATTCTGGATTTTTCCCGGATTGAAGCGGGCAAGCTGGAGCTGAATCGGGTCGATTTTGATATTCGCCAGGTGGTGCAGGACATTGTTGCGCTGTTCGCCGATCACGCCCAGCGCAAGGGCCTGGAACTGATCTGTGCCCTGCCGCCGCAGGCATTGGCGGCGCAAGGCGATCCGGCGCGGTTGCGTCAGGTGCTAATCAACCTGGTCGGCAATGCCCTTAAATTCACCGAGCGGGGTGAAGTGATGATCCGGGTCGCCGCGCCGCGCCCGACCGAGACCGGCTTCGATGTGCGTTTTGAAGTGCGCGATACCGGGGTGGGTATTCCCGAAGCGGCGCAGGCGCGGATATTCAACGCGTTCGATCAGGCTGATAATTCCATGACTCGCCGGTATGGCGGCACGGGTCTGGGCCTGGCCATTGCCCGGCAACTGGTGGAATTGATGGGCGGGGCGCTGACCGTGCAGAGTCAGGCAGGGCAGGGGGCGACTTTTGACTTTACCCTGCCGCTGCGACCAGCGATTGACGCCGTGGCGTCGGTCCGGCGGGTGCCCGATCCGGAGCCGTCCAGACTGGCGCGACTGGGTGCCCGGGTGTTGCTGGTCGAGGATAATGCGGTGAATCAGGAACTGGCCCAGGTGATGCTCATCCAGCTCGGTTGTGTCGTGGCGGTCGCTAATCATGGGCGGGAAGCCATCGACTGGCTGGAGCAGCAGACGTGTGATCTGGTGCTGATGGACTGCCAGATGCCGGTCATGGACGGCTTTCAGGCCACCGCGCTCATTCGTCAGCGGGAACAGTGTGAGGCGTTGACCACGCGGTTGCCGGTGGTAGCGTTAACTGCCCATGCGGTCAGCGGCGACCGGGAACGCTGTCTGGCGGTGGGCATGGACGATTATTTGAGCAAACCGTTTTCCCAGGAGGCGCTGGT
>JAUPTV010000144.1 GCA_030917925.1 Pseudomonadota bacterium | reverse complement strand
TTTTCCCGGTGAAAGCCGGATTTCCGGATTCCCCTCCTTGGCAAAGGAGGGGTGGCGCGTTAGCGCCGGGGTGGTTCGGGAAGTCCGCTGATCAGCCGGAAAGGCAATAAGTGATTTGCAGTTCTTCACTCATGAGTGTCTCCGATATTTTCAATAACCAACGACCCGCTCACCGGAGCGCTGCTCCGCTAGTGTTTTGCAACGATCCGGTGAAGCAATAGATTAGCGCGATGTTATTCCATCCCTATTGATTACAAGCGATCCAAGTTCATCACTTTAGTCCAGGCGGCAACAAAGTCATTCACGAACTTTTCCTTGCCGTCGTTGGCAGCATAGACTTCTGCAACCGCGCGCAACTCGGAGTTAGAGCCAAAGATCAGATCGACGGAGGTGGCTGTCCATTTTGGCTGACCGGAAGCACGATCCAGACCCTCGTAAACGCCGGGAGATTTTTCTGACTTCTGCCACTGGATGGACATGTCGAGCAGGTTAACGAAGAAGTCGTTGTTCAAGGTGCCCGGTTTATCGGTCAGCACACCGTGTTTGCTCTGTCCGGCATTGGCATCGAGAGCGCGCATACCGCCCACCAGCACCGTCATTTCCGGCACGGTCAGGGTCAGCAGATCAGCCTTGTCCACCATCATCTCCGTCGGCGAGGTGTAGCTCTTGTCGTTGTAGTAGTTGCGGAACGCATCAGCGGTCGGTTCGAGCACGGCGAACGAATGCGTATCGGTCATCTCTGGCGTGGCGTCGGTGCGTCCCGGTGTAAAGGGGACGGCAATCGTGACGCCGGCTTGCTTGGCCGCCTCTTCGATAGCCGCCACACCGCCCAGAACAATCACGTCAGCCAGCGAGACTTTCTTGCCCCCCGACAGGGATTTGTTGAAGTCTGCCTGTATTTTTTCCAAGGTCGCCAGAACTTTGCCCAGTTCTTCAGGATTGTTTGCCGCCCAATCCTTCTGCGGGGCCAGGCGCACACGCGCGCCGTTCGCGCCGCCGCGCATGTCGGAGCCACGGAAAGTGGAGGCGGACGCCCAGGCCGTTCTGACCCGCTCAGGCACGGTCAAACCGGATTTGAGAATCGCGGCTTTCAGGTTGGCGATGTCCGTAGCATCCATCAATGGGTGATCCACGGACGGAACTGGGTCTTGCCAAATAAACACTTCCGCTGGAATTTCAATGCCCAGATAGCGCGTGCGCGGTCCCAGATCGCGATGGGTCAGTTTGAACCAGGCTTTGGCAAACGCCTTGTCGAATTCCTTGGGATTTTTCCAGAAATACTCGGCCATCTTGCGAAAGCCCGGATCTTCCTTCAGCGCAAGGTCCGTAGTGAACATGATCGGCGGATGGCGTTTGTCTTTGATATGGGCGTCCGGCACCAGAGATTGGGCGGCTTCATCGACCGGTATCCACTGCGTGGCTCCGGCGGGACTCTTGGTTTGTTTCCACTCGAATCTGAACAGATTATCGAGGTAGAGAATCGACCAGGCCGTGGGCGTCGTCGTCCACGCGCCTTCCAGACCGCTGGTCATAGTGTCTTCGGCATTGCCTTTGCCGCACTTATTTTTCCAGCCGAAACCTTGCTCTTCGATAGGGGCGGCAGTGGGTTCCGGGCCTAGACAGTCAGCGGGCTTGGCACCGTGGGCTTTGCCCAAAGTGTGTCCACCCGCCACCAGCGCGACGATCTCTTCATCGTTCATCGCCATACGACCAAAGGATTCGCGCATGTCTTTCGCAGCGGCGAGCGGGTCGCTATTGCCATTCGGGCCTTCCGGGTTCACATAGATCAAACCCATCTGGACCGCAGCCAGCGGTTTTTCCAGTTCACCGTCTTTGTAGCGTTCCTGGTTGCTCAGCATCTTGGTTTCAGCGCCCCAGTACACCCGGTCGGATTCCCAGTCGTCAACACGTCCGCCCGCGAAGCCCAGGGTTTTAAAGCCCATGGATTCCAGTGAAACGTTACCGGCCAGGATCATCAAGTCGGCCCAAGAGACATTGCGCCCGTATTTTTGCTTGACCGGCCACAGTAAGCGGCGCGCCTTATCCAGGCTGACGTTATCCGGCCAACTGTTGAGCGGCTCGAAGCGCTGTTGACCGCCATCGGCACCGCCACGGCCATCATGAATACGATAAGTGCCGGCGCTGTGCCAGGCCATTCTGATCATCAGGCCGCCATAATGACCCCAATCCGCCGGCCACCAGTCTTGCGAAGTGGTCAAGACTTTTTCGATGTCTGCTTTCAGGGCTTTGAGATCGACGCTTTTGAACGCCTCGGCGTAATTGAAATTGCCGCCATACGGGTTGGACTTGACGTCGTGCGCCCGCAGCGATTCCAAGTTCAGCTTTTGCGGCCACCAAAACTGGTTCGACGGGGCCATGCTGGCCGCCGCCAACGCACTGACCGGTGCCAGTGCCGTCATAGTGATCGTGCAAGCGGTCAACAAAGAAAATAGTTTTTTCTTAAGCATCGGGATTCTCCATCTTGCGGATGAATAGATTGGAAATGAATTTTTCGCTCATTTATGCGCCATGACATTACCCATCCAGCAAAGTATAGGTCTTGAAAAGGGAACTTTGCGCCCGCCCCTCCCAAAAAATAACACCCGTCCCTCTGCCCCTTCCATCTGATTTTCCCGCTACTTTCCACAATCGCCATAATCAGGGGTTTTCATAGCGCAGGTTCCCTGGCATACCGTGCTTCCACCTCGGCCATTTTCCTTGCCAGCTCGTCGGGAACCAGGATCTGCTTCTGAAACAGGATGACGGAAAACGCGGCAATCCAGCGCTCATAGTAGGTGAGGCTGTTCATCATTTCAGCGCCGAGAGCCTCCACGCCACGACGCTTTTCCTCGGTGTTGATGATCTTGTGAAAGTCCAGCACATCCGCCAGCGCGTGGCAGCGCTTCTCCCAGGGCAACAGCACATGGTCCGTTTGCTGAACCCGGTCGGTCGATAGCCCGCCGATGTCGTTAGGCAGACGTTTTAACAAGTCTTCACTGTGGTTCATGGGGTGCCTCTGATTTTTAGAGTTTTACCTGGACGACGCCGATCATCGCATCACGCGTAACCAGGGCTGCGAGCTGTTCCTCGCTCAAATCTTCGGTGCCCGCCGGTCGTTGCGGCAGCACGAGATAACGCACCATCGCGGTCGAATCACTCACGCGGATCTCCACATCCTCGGGAATATGTGTGCCAAATTCTTCCAGGACCGCCCTTGGCTCTTTCACCGCGCGAGCGCGATAAGGTTTGGCCTTATACCAATCAGGCGGCAGCCCCAGCACCGGGCGCGGATAACAGGAGCAGAGCGTACAGACGATGAGGTTATGAACCTTGTCGGTGTTTTCAAGTACGATCAACCGGGTGTCGTCGTAAATGCTGATCCCGAATTCTTCACAGGCGGTGCGGCCATTCGCCAGCAGACGTGTGCGAAATTCTGGATCAACCCATGCTCGCGCCACCACCTTCGCGCCGAGAGCTGGCGTGCGGGAGTCAAGTACTTCGATTTGGCGGCGAATTTCACCCGGGCCGATCAACTTCTTCTCGATGAGCAATTCGCGGACGGCGATCTCCATGATTTCGTAATAGCTCGGCATTGGTTCATCCGACGCCATCGGATGATCGTGGTCGTGTGTCTCCATGGTTCAAATCCTTTCCAGCCAGGTTTCAAATACTTCAATGAATAACCGATCCTGCGGTGGCCCTGCGTACCCAGGCCACAAATCCAACAGCAGAATGCCTACCCGATAGTAATAGCCTTTGATTCCGGCATTACGGCCATAGCCTTCCTCCTCATTGTTGACGGCCACCGGACTCAAGATCATTTCCACTACGCCTTGCTTGCCACGGACGTAGAGCGGCACACGGTAGTGGCCAATGGGAAAACGTATAGAAATCCGGACGCGGTCCCCGACCTTTAAAGCGGGTTCCTCACCGAGAGCTTTCACCACCCGCAAACCCGATGGTGTAATTGCTGAAGTAGTTGTGGTCATTTTGGGTTCATAACCATTTTTTTGGTTTATACGACCACTACAAGAGGCACATGGACGCCGGTCACACCTATCCTGCGTTTTGATTGATGCCTTATTGCAGTAGATTATTGCTTAACATATTAGATCACCTGCCTGACCCGCGTGAGTGAGCTATGAAATCGCGGAAACCAATATCGCGGGCCGGGTCAGGTGCAGCGCCTGGTTAGGCTTTAAGAAACTCCAGCAGATCCTCGTTGAGCCGGTCTTTGTGTGTATCGGTGATGCCGTGCGGTGCGCCGGGATATACGATCAGCTTCGCATTTGGGATGAGCCTCGCTGAGGCACGACCCGCCGCATCAATTGGGACCACTTGATCATCGTCACCGTGAATGACGAGCGTAGGTACGTCGAATTTCTCCAAATCCTCTGTGAAATCCGTCTCTGAAAAGGCCTTGATGCACTCGTAAGTGTTCTTGTGGCCGCCCATCATGCCCTGTAGCCACCACGAGTCGATCATGCCTTGAGAGATCTTGGCACCGGGGCGGTTAAAGCCAAAGAACGGGCCGCTGGCAACATCCTTGAAGAACTGGGAGCGATCCGCGAGAAAGCTCGCCCGGAAACCGTCGAACACTTCTTTGGGCAAGCCACCTGGGTTTGCGTCGGTTTGGAGCATTAAGGGCGGAACGGCTGAGACCAGCACAGCTTTAGTGATGCGTTGGGTGCCATGCCGCCCGATGTAACGGGCGACTTCGCCTCCTCCTGTGGAAAAACCGATCAGCACAGCTTTCTGCAAGTCCAGATGCTCGATGAGGGTCGCCAAGTCATCGGCGTAGGTGTTCATCTCGTTGCCCTCGGAGGGCTGGCTGGAGCGACCGTGGCCACGGCGGTCGTGGGCGATGCAGCGGTAACCTTTGGACACCAGGAAGAACATTTGCGCTTCCCAGCTATCGGCCGTGAGGGGCCAGCCGTGACTGAAAACGACTGGCTGTCCCGATCCCCAGTCTTTGTAATAAATCTCGGTGCCATCTTTGGTAGTAATCGTGCTCATGGATTGAACCTGCCTTTTGGTTATGTCCGCGACACAAAGTTGCTCACGGACTCGGTTTCTTGGTGTTTATGGCTAACAACTTGTTTCACCTGCCCCGCGTAGCACGGTCAGGTGCAAGCTCCAGTTGCCATGGCCGCACTTCCAGCAAAGTATAGGTCTTGAAAAGGAAACTTTGCGCCCGCCAATCCCAAAAAACAACACCCGTCCCGGCCCCTCCCGCCCGATTTTCCCCCTACTTTCCACAATCGCTACAATCAACGCGCTTTTCCGTCCTGTCTCCAGGATGCTACCTGAACTTTTTTCCGGGAGACCGCCATGGGCGACTTCAACCGCTGTATCAATTTCATCCTCGCCGAGGAAGGCGGGTATATTGCCTTTCCGGCTGATCAGCGGACTTCCCGAACCACCCCGGCGCTAACGCGCCACCCCTCCTT
>JAUPTV010000143.1 GCA_030917925.1 Pseudomonadota bacterium | reverse complement strand
GCCCAGAGGAGTTAAGGCTTGGTTTTCGCCGATTCGATTCCCCAGAGTGGGGAGTCTTACGCGGTTTGAACCGCAGCCGGCAACTCCCCCAGGTCTCACATCCTCTCCGCAGACTTCACATTCCGCCCGCCCGGCGGTAGGTCTTGAATAGGAGACAGTGGTGATGTTACCCAAAAACGCGGCGCTTAAACAGTCCCCGCAAGGGGGACTGCCGCGCCGCCCGCTATCCCTCCCCGCCCTGAAGGCCGGGGTCTTTCGCGCAAAACCCTGATAATTTTGTCGCCGCGCTCCAGGGCTTTTACCAATTGCTGGGTGTTGCGGTCGATTTTGGTAACCGCACCTTGAATCTTCTCGAATTGCTTGATGGCCGATGGCAATTGCCGGTCGAGAATACGGTGGTCGGTAATAACGATAATGCTGTCAAAGATCGGCTGACTGTCTGCGCCACACAGATTGGCGAGTTGATGCGCCAGTCAGGCGATGAAGGCGGATTTCGGCTAGAATCCACTCCTTCACCAATTATCCCACCAGGAGGGATCATGACGGCTCAACGCGAGACCGTAGTGTTAGTGCATGGTTTATATGTTCACGGATTGTGGATGCGGTTGCTGGAATACTGGCTGGAACAGTCCGGCTATCACACCGTCAACTTTTCCTACCCCAGCATGACTCGTTCGCCCGAGGAGAACTCCGAGGATCTGTATCGGCAACTGGAGCAGGTGGAAGCCTCCACCGTGCATTTTCTGGCGCACAGCATGGGGGGGCTGGTGGTGCGCTACCTTTTCCACCACTACCCCAAACAGCGGCCCGGACGGATTGTCACGCTGGGGACGCCCCATCAGGGCAGCTACGCCGCCAAAGTCATGCACTACAGCGGCATGAGTTGCTTTGTCGGCGCGGCGCTGGACAGCGGCCTGCTGGGTCAGGCCCCCGCGTGGACCGCGCCGAACCTGCTCGGCTCCATCGCGGGTACGTTGAATATGGGCATTGGTCTGATCTTCCCCGGAATGCCCGCCCCGGCAGATGGCCTGATTGCGGTGGTCGAAACGCAGTGTCCGGGGATGGCCGACCATATCTGCTTGCCGGTCTCGCACATGCAAATGCTGGTCGATCCGTCCACGATCACCCAATCCTGCGCATTTTTCGCGACTGGTCGGTTCCATCATCCGCCCCACAATCATCGCCCGTAAGCGCGGAATGATAAACTGCACGACTCCAAGACCGCAGCACATTAGACAAGAGGCTTTGCATGGCTGGACATAGTAAATGGGCCAACATTCAGCATCGAAAGAACGCCCAGGACGCCAAACGCGGCAAACTGTTCACCCGGTTGATCCGGGAAATCACTGTCGCGGCGCGGATGGGCGGCGGCGACCCTGGAGCCAATGCCCGGTTACGGCTGGCCATGGACAACGCGCTGACCGCTAATATGCCCCGCGACACCATCGACCGGGCCATTAAACGCGGGGCCGGGACGCTGGAAGGCGTGGAATATGAAGAAATCCGCTATGAAGGCTACGGGCCGGGCGGGGTTGCGGTGATCGTGGACACCATGACCGATAACCGCAATCGCACCGTGGCTGAGGTGCGCCATGCTTTTAGCAAGTGCGGCGGCAATCTCGGCACCAGCGGTTCCGTGGCGTTCCAGTTCACCGAACGCGGCGTATTAAGTTATCCCGCTGGCGGCGATGAAGACCGCATTATGGAAGTCGCCATTGAAGCGGGCGCTGATGATGTCGTGACCAATCCTGACGGTTCAGTGGATGTGTTGACGAACCCGGCGGATTTTCAGACGGTCAAGGCGGCGATGAAGGCGGCGGGCCTGGAGCCGGAAACCGCTGAAGTGACGCAGCGCGCCAGTTCCAATATCACTCTGGGTCTGGAAGACGCGCAGAAAATGATCAAGCTGCTGGACTTGATGGAAGACCTGGACGACACCCAGAACGTCTACTCGAACGCGGATATTCCCGACGACATTCTGGCGAAACTCTGAGCGTGACCACAATCCGGCTATTGGGCATCGATCCGGGTTCACGCATCACGGGCTATGGCATTATCGACATGGATGGCCCGCGCAGCCGGCACGTTGCCCACGGCTGCATTCAGATGGACAGCGACCAGCCGTTGCCGGAACGGCTGAAAACCATCTACGAAGGCGTGACGCAGGTGATTCAGCAATACCAGCCCGCAGAAGTGGCGGCGGAACAGGTGTTTATGCATCGCAACCCCGACTCGGCGCTCAAACTCGGCCAGGCGCGAGGCGCAGCGTTGTGCGCGGTAGTGATGGCGGGATTGCCGGTCAGCGAATATGCCGCCCGCGCCATCAAGCAGGCGGTCGTCGGCACGGGCGCGGCGGACAAAACCCAGGTGCAGCGCATGGTCGCCCTGCTGCTGAATCTGCCGGAATTGCCGCCAGCCGACGCTGCGGACGCGCTGGCGGTGGCGATTTGCCACGGTCATACCCGGCAGACTTTGCACCGACTGGGCGCAGCCGCATTGCTCCCCCGGAGGCGTCGGCGATGATCGGCCGTCTGCGCGGGCTGTTGGTCTGGAAACAGCCGCCCTATCTAATGATTGACGCCCACGGGGTCGGCTACGAACTGGAAGCCTCACTGACCACTTTTCAGACCCTGCCGGAAACCGGAGCGGAAGTGACCCTGCTCACGCATTTAACCGTGCGCGAAGATGCCCATACCCTTTACGGATTCGCCAACCCGGCGGAACGCAGTCTGTTTCGCAATCTGATCAAAGTGACCGGCATTGGTCCGCGTCTGGCGCTGCTGATTCTGTCCGGGATGAGTGCTGAACTGTTCAGCCGTTGTGTGCGCGATGGCGATGCGACCGCCCTGACCCGTCTGCCTGGGGTCGGCAAGAAAACCGCTGAACGGTTGATTATTGAAATGCGGGACCGGCTTGGCAATCTTGATCTGCATTCAGCCGCCGTTCGGTTACCGGATGGTCAAATGACCGCGCCGGTTATCCATCCCGCCGAAGACGCTATCAGCGCCCTGGTCGCGCTGGGCTATAAATTGCCCGAAGCGTCGCGCATGGTGCAAAGCCTCGATACCGAGGGCCTCACCAGCGAAGCCATTATCCGGCAAGCCCTGCAAGCCACTGTTCGCCGCTAATCATCCATGACATTCGACCGCCTGATTTCCCCTGCCGCCAGCAGCGACGACGCTTCGCTGGACCGGGCCGTCCGTCCCAAGCGGCTGGCGGAATACATCGGCCAGCAGGCCATGCGCGAGCAGTTGGAGATTTTCATTCACGCGGCCCGCGCCCGCAGCGAGGCGCTGGATCATGTGCTGCTGTTCGGCCCGCCCGGTCTGGGGAAAACCACTCTGGCGCATATTGTTGCGGCGGAAATGGGCGTCAATCTGCGTCAGACCTCCGGGCCGGTGATCGAACGTCCGGGCGATCTGGCGGCGCTGCTGACCAATCTGGAACCGCATGATGTGCTGTTCATCGACGAGATTCATCGCCTTAGCCCGGTCGTTGAAGAGGTGCTGTATCCGGCGATGGAAGATTATCAAATTGATATCCTGATCGGCGAAGGGCCAGCGGCACGGTCGATCAAGCTGGATTTGCCGCCATTCACCCTGGTAGGCGCAACTACTCGCGCCGGTCTGTTGACCTCGCCGTTGCGGGATCGCTTCGGCATCGTCCACCGGCTGGAGTTCTACACCCCGGAGGAACTGACCGAGATTGTCGCCCGTTCCGCGCGGATTCTCGGCGTCGAAACCGACTACCCCACCGCAGCATCAGAGATTGGCCGGCGGTCGCGTGGGACGCCACGCATCGCTAACCGTTTGTTACGGCGGGTGCGCGATTTCGCGCAGGTGAAAGCCGATGGCCGAATTACCATCGAAATCGCGCAAAAAGCGCTGGATTTGCTGAAAGTCGATGCGCAGGGCTTTGATGAAATGGATCGGCGGTTGTTATGGCTGACCATTGACAAATTTGGCGGCGGGCCGGTCGGCCTGGACACGTTGGCCGCCGCATTGGGCGAAGAGCGGGGGACTATTGAAGATGTTTTGGAGCCGTATTTGCTGCAGCAGGGTTTTCTCATGCGCACCCCTCGCGGACGAGTAGCGACGGCTCATGCTTACCGGCATTTTGGATTAGCCGTCGCTGGACCCGCGACCGGCGGCGATTTGTTCAGCGCCGGTGCCTGAGTAGACCCTCAGGGTTTGGGCGGCGGTGCCTCTTCTTCCAGGAGATTGGGGGGACGAGCGCCATCCGGCGGTGGCCAGGTGCCCACGGCAATGCCATATTCATCAATGCTCAGCGTCCCATCCCGGTCGGTGTCGGCGGCGTTAAAATTCAGCCCGTTGATGACCGCTGCTTCTTCGACGCTCACTAACCCGTCGCCGCTGGTATCGACCTCCTCGAAGGTCAACGGCGTCGCCGCAAAGACCGGGCGCGCAATCAGCAACAGAATCGGTAGAATAGCGAAATGCATCGCGGGGTTCTCCTGGCAAGGGTGGACTTGAACAGCGGTTTGATAATTAGGTTTGATAAACTGGCATTTTAGCGGAAAAAAGTATCTGGGGGAGATTGCGGGTGACCCATGAAACATCATTTTGGAGCTTGATCGCTAACGCCAGCCTGATCGTGCAACTAATCATGCTGGGGCTGGTGGTGATTTCGCTGGGTTCGTGGTGGGTGATCGTCAAAAAACATCTGGTGCTGTCCTCGGCCCGACAGGCGGGCGACCAGTTCGAGGACGATTTTTGGTCAGGCATCGATCTGGCGTCCCTGTATGCGCGCATCAACCACCAGAAAGAACCGGTTACCGGGATGGACGCCATTTTTCTGGCCGGTTTTCAGGAGTTCCTGCGACTGCGTGGTCAGCCGACCATGGACCCGGAATCGGTGGTTAGCGGCGCACAACGGGCCATGCGGGCTGCCGGTTCGCGGGAACTGGATGAACTGGAAATGTACATACCCCTGCTGGCGACGGCGGGTTCCACCAGTCCGTATATCGGTTTGTTCGGCACCGTCTGGGGCATCATGAACGCTTTTATCGCGCTGGGTGCCACGCAGCAGGCCACACTTGCGCAGGTGGCGCCGGGCATTGCCGAAGCGCTGATCGCGACCGCCATGGGTCTGTTCGCCGCCATTCCCGCCGTGATTTTCTACAACCGCTATGCGCACGACGTTGACCGGTTGGCTAACCGTTACGAGACCTTTATGGAAGAGTTCTCCAATATCCTGCAGCGCCAGTCCTACAGCCTGCGGAAAAGTCATGCGGATGCTGCCGCCCGCGCCGCAGCGGTTCAGGGTTGAACCATGGCCCGACGCAGTTCACACAGCCGCCTGAAAGCGGAAATCAATATCGTCCCCTACATCGACGTCATGCTGGTGCTGCTGGTGATCTTCATGGTCACAGCGCCATTGCTCAATCAGGGCGTTGAAGTGGACTTGCCCAAAGCTCCGGCAGAAGCCCTCGACACTCAGCAGCAGGAAAGCGAAGTGGTGGTCATGTCGGTGCAGAAGGACGGTTCCTGCCATTTGAACATCGGTTCGGAACAGGCCAGGGTAGTGCAGTGTAAGACCCTGGAGCCGCGTTATGGAGAGGTTCAGCAACACCTGAACCGCAAGCCGCAACCGCCAGTACTGGTCCGCGCTGATCGGGAAGTGCGCTATGAACAAGTGATCGAGGCGATGGCGGCGTTAAAGGGGGTGGGCGCGGTCAAAGTCGGGTTGTCTACCGCGCCACCGGATTCGTCGTCGAACGGTCGGTAGTTCGTCCCCATGTCCTTGGAACGCCAATCACGCCAGCAGGATGTTATCGCCACCGTTTTTGCCGCGATCCTGCATGTCGTTATTGGGGCGTTGTTGGTCTTTAACCTGAATTTGGCTGGCGCGCCGCATCAACTCCCGGTGGAGGCTGAAGCGATCCCGGCGGAAGTCGTGGATGAAGTCGCGATTCGTGAGGAACTGGAAGCACTGGCTGAACAGGAACGTCAGCTTCAGCGCACAGAAACGGAACGCCAGGCCAAGTTGGCGCAGGCCGCCCAGGAAGCCGAGGAGCGTCGGCAGGCGGAAGTGCGTCGCCAGCGTGCAGAAGAAGCGAAACGCAAGGCCGAACAAGCGCAGCGCGAGGCGGAAGTTCGTCGAGAGGCCGAAGAACAGCGCAAGAAAGAAGAAGCCCGTCGGGAAGCGGCGGAAGAGGCGAAGCAAGAAGCTGAGAAACAGCGCAACAAAGAAGAAGCCCGTCGGGAAGCTGAAGCACAACGCAAGGTTGAAGAACGGCGTAAAGCAGAGGAAGAAGCCAGGCAGGAAGCGGCAGAAGAAGCGAAGCAAGAAGCTGAGAAACAGCGTAGAGCCGAGGAACGGCGTAAGGCGGCAGAAGAAGCCCGCCGCGAAGCTGAAGCACAACGCAAGGTTGAAGAACGACGCAAAGCAGCGGAAGAAGCCAGGCAGGAAGCTGACAAACAACATAGGTCTGAGGAACGGCGCAAGGCAGCAGAAGAGGCCAAACGCAAGGCTGAGGCAGAAACCGCTGCTGAAAAGCGTAAAACCGACGCAGAAGCAGCGGCGAAACGTAAAGCTGCCCAGGAAGCCAGGCGCAAGGCCGAAGCGGAAGCCGCTGCTGAAACCAAGCGTAAAGCTGCCGCTGAAGCGAAACGCAAAGCTGATGCCGAAGCGGCTGAGGCGAAACACAAAGCTGATGCCGAAGCGGCTGAGGCGAAACGTAAAGCCGATGCCGAAGCCGCTGAGGCCAAGCGTAAAGCGGCAGATGAGGCGAAACGTAAAGCCGATGCCGAAGCCGCTGAGGCCAAGCGCAAAGCCGCCGAAGAGG
>JAUPTV010000142.1 GCA_030917925.1 Pseudomonadota bacterium | reverse complement strand
CCCCTTGGTGGCAGAAGAGCGTTTTATGGAACAACGAATTGCGATATTCCCCACTCCCCCTTGGTGGCAGAAGAGCGTTTTATGGAACAACGAATTGCGATATTCCCCACTCCCCCTTTTGGAAAGTGGTTAGGGGAAGGGGGCTGAACGCTTACAGCGAAGTGGAATTTTTTAGGTTCTTCGCGGGGTTAACGCACAGCTTGTCGGTCATAATCCGCGGCTTCGGTTAACCCCTCAACCTGTCCCAATAGCTCTGCCCGTTGATCGCGCAAGGTTTTATCCTGCGGGCGTTGTGCAATCAGCGCCGAAAGCGACGCCAGTGCGTCATACCATTGCCCAGCCCCGGCATAGATGGCTGGCGATTCCTGGGGCTTGGCCTTTTTGATCCGGGCCTGCAACTCAGCGCTGGCCGGTTCGTAGCGAATCGCCCCGCCGGCGATAAGATCAGCCGCCCGCTGTTCATCGTCGAAAACCAGGGCGATCCGCCATTCGTACTCCATGCCGGGTTTGAGGTTACGCTGATGCTCGGCCAGACGCAGGCTTTGCACGCCCGGCTTGCCCAACGGCACAGGGGTTTCCAGCACCGTTTTCTGACCCTCGTTCAAGGTAAACTCCAGCTTGCCGTTCAGCGCGCCAGCGGCATACCATTGAAAAACCGGCTGTGGACTGGTGGTGAATCCGACATGATCAGGTGCCAGCGGCAACAGAACCGTTTGCTCCTCCGCGCCGCGACTGGCTCCAGTCACCTGCCGGGAGGGTGCCCCGCTCATGGGGGGTTTGTAAACCACGGTGTTGACAGCGGCCAGTTGCGGTTGCTCCTCCGCCATCCCCGAAAGGGGAACGATCCCGCCCGCCATGGTTAGCGCCAATATCGGCGCAACCGATAGAACATTCATAAAGCCTTTTTGAAGCATCGCCATCGTCTTTCTCCTCACTCATGTTATCAAGCAGATAGGGACAATTTCTCAACGCTCATCAGGCCGGGGAGGAAGCCACCACTACCCGATTGCGACCTTGCGCCTTGGCTTGATACAGGGCGGCGTCGGCCCGGCCTAGCAAGGCGGCGGCATCTGTTTCATACGGTTCCGCCGCCGCTGCGCCGATAGAGACCGTAATCGTCGGCAGCTCGCTGCCCTGGTAAGGCACGCGCAGTTCCATAACTGCCTGCCGCAACTCATCCAATCGAACCTGCGCAACGTTCAGACTAGACCCCGGCATCACCACGGTCAATTCTTCGCCCCCATAGCGACATGCCAGGTCACTGCCACGGAAAAAACGACGCAACAGTTCACCCAGCGCCCGCAAGACCGCATCGCCTGCTTCATGACCGTAGCTATCGTTAAAGCGCTTGAAGTGATCCACATCCAGCATGGCGGCGACCAGCGATTGACTGTTGCGCTGGCAGCGACGCAGTTCGCGGGGCAGGGTTTCATCAAGATAGCGCCGGTTGAGCAAGCCGGTCAGCAAATCCCGGACAGCCTGCTCCCGCACCGTTTCCCGCAACTGCACGGTCACCAGCACCGCCGCGCCGCTCAATCCCAGCGCCGCCGCGCCCAGCGGCAACCACCAGCCGCCGACCAACGCCGCCAACGCCAGACCGGTCAACCCGATCAGCGCCCCGCTGATCTCGATGACAAAGCGCCGCAGGGAATGTGCTCGATACCCCAGCCAGCCTCCGGCCAGACAGCAAAGCCAAATCCAGAACCCTTCCAGTATTTCGCTCAGACCACGGATCGGGCGGGCTTCATCCAGGGCGAACCGCAACAATTGGTTCACGGCCAGCGCGTGCAATTGAACTCCGCTAATACCGTCCGCGCCCGCCCAGCGCTGGGCCGGGTCCTGCGTCGCACGGCCAATAGTGGGGATGTACAAACGATCTTTCAGACTGGCGGCGAAGGCACCGATCAGGACAATCCGGTCGCGCAGAGCCGCCTCTGGCGCCTGACCATCGAGCAGTTCGGACAGCGTGTAGGTGACGAATGGCGTCGCCAATCCGCGAAAATCAAGCAGATATTGATAGCCAGCGGCGTCAGCGTGACGGTAACCGCCGGTCGTGGCTTTGAACTGCGGAATCGTGGTCGATCCCAGACGCAGAAGCCGGGGATTGGCCGGGTCCGGTTTTGGCGCGATGCCGAGGGGTTGCAAATAGCGCAATGCCAATTGCAGAGCCAGCGAACTGTACACGGTCTGGCCGTCGTCCTGAAACAGGAGTGCGCGACGGGTGATGCCATCGGGATCGACCGGGAAGTCGCCGAAACCCACCTGATCAAGACCACTCAGAAACGGCGGCGGCGCAATGCGGTGTTCGACGCTGGCACCGAATTGCATGGTCCAGACCACATTCGACGCGGCGGCGACGGCCAGAGATTCAGAGCCGGGCGGTACCGGGCGGTCGCGAAATTTATCCACGCCGATCACCCGTGCGCCCGCCCGCTTCAGGCGTTGCAGAACATCGGCCAGTACCGCGTCGGACAAGGGATAGCCCCAGCGCTGGATATCCGCTTCGGTTTCACCGATCAGCACGATGCGAGAGTCGGGCTGCCCGACCGGCAGCAACCGTAAGCCCTGATCGTAAGCGATCAGTTCCAACGGTTCGAGTCCGCCAACAATTTGCAAACCCATCACGACCAGGAAAGCGACCTGACTGAGTCCAATGCAAAAAACCGCCGGCTTGCGCAGCAAGGCACTACACTTTGGGAATAGATGAGCCATGATTTTCATAAAGGAGCGCTGCAATGTACCGATGCCTCATAACTCAGAAGAACATGATTCTGAGCGGATTATTAGTTTTTTTGGCAGCCAGTCAGATCGTATCGGCGGAAGTGGCCATGGATGGAACCCTGGGACTGGTGGGGCCGCTGGCCGGCCCGCACTACGCCATTCCCGCCGATCTGGGTCAACAATATGGCGGCAACTTGTTTCACAGTTTCAGTAAATTTAACATTTTGTCAAGTGAAAGCGCCACTTTTAGCGGTCCCGACTCAGTGCAGAACCTCATCGGGCGGGTCACTGGCGGCGCTTCCACTATTGATGGAACGATCCGATCCACCATTCCCGGCGCTGCTTTATACCTGATCAATCCTGCCGGAATGCTATTCGGCGAACACGCCCAGGTGGATGTGGGCGGCTCGTTTTATGTCACTACAGCGGATGTTCTGCAATTTGGCGATGGGGGGCGCTTCGACGCTCGTCATCCCCACCACAGTACACTGAGCGCCGCGCCTATCACCGCGTTTGGTTTTCTGGGCGATGCGCCGGGCAGGATCGAACTCGACGGCAGTTTTCTGCGTCTGCGCGAAGGCCAAACCCTGGCGCTGATCGGCGGCGATATGACGCTTCACAACGCCACTTTATACGCACCATCGGGGCGGATCCATCTTGCGGCAGTCGGTTCAGCGGGAGACGTTCTGCCGACGGCAACCGGGCTGGAGATAAACGGTGTGACCAGGCTGGGCGATCTGCGCATAACTCGCGATCCCACCGTCGCATCGCCCGAAATCGACGGCCGGCCCGTGGAAGATGTGGACGCCAGCGGACCCGGCGGTGGAGCAATAGTGATTCGCGCAGGAAACATGCAGGCCGAGGGCGTTATGTTGTCTACGGACACTCGCGGCGATCAGCCCGGGGGCGGGGTTGACATCGTGCTGACCGGTGATTTGACAATTACCCGGGGCGGCCAAATCCACTCTAATGCCTTCGGTTCGGGCAACGCTGGAAATGTAACAGTCAGCGCCAACAATTTGTTGGTGGATGGGGCAGATGCGCTGGTGCCTTCCGATAATACGGCAGATTTATTCGTGGATGGAGCAGGCGCGCCACCGCCACCTCCCGATGATGGAGCAGGCACTACACCGCCGCCGCCTCCCGATGATGGGTCGGATCTGGAACCTGATCCACAACCTCCCGCAATTACCGGCATCAACAGCAGCGCCGCCCGTGACTCCAGTGGCGGCGCGGGGGGCACCGTGAACGTGACTGTCACTAGCGACCTGATTCTGGTGAACGGTGGTGAAATCAGCTCCCGCTCCGGGGGTACGGGTCCTGCCGGTAAAGTCATCGTGCATGCCGGGAATCTGCTGTTGGACGGCGAACGTAGCGTTATCTCCAGCAACGCCGCGCCGGATTCCAGCGGCGCGGGCGGGGTGGAGGTAACAGTAGACGATACCCTGACCCTGTTAAATGGCAGTCAAATCAGCGCCACTTCTTTCAGTGCGGGTTCCGCTGGCGACGTAACCGTCTACGCCGGTCGAGCGATCAACATTCTCGGAGTTTCCCTGACGCTGACGCCGGAGGGTACCGTCGCTCCTTCGGGTCTGTTCATCAACGCCAAAGGGATGGGCCAAGCGGGCGACCTGACGATTACTACATCCACGCTCTCCCTCGCTGACGGAGGTGTCATCGACGCCCGATCCGAACTGAGTTCTGGCGGCAATGTTCGGGTCAATGCGGATCACACCCTGCTCCAGAGCGGCGGCAAAATCAGCGCCTCGGTTTACGGCGATCCGCAAACCGAGGGCGGTGATGTCATTATTAACGGCGACACGCTGGTGATCCTCGATAGCCCAGGGCCTGCCGATACGCCGCCTACCGGCATCACCGCTAGAGCCACCCAGGGCCGGGGCGGCAACATCATCATCAATACCGACGTGTTTCTGCACAATGCCCCCAGCGTGGACGATGTGCTGAATGCGTCTTCCGAAGTCCTGGGCAACGATGGCGCGGTCGAAGTGAACTCACCGCCAATCGATATTGCCGGAACACTGGTGCAAACCCCGGTCAGCTATCTGGATGCTTCCAGTCAGTTGCAACGACGCTGTGGTAGCATCGCCGCCAATGAGCGCCATCGGCTGACCCTGCCGGGACCGGGTGCCTTACCGCCGGAACCGGAAGGCCCGCTGCCCGCGTCCAGTCGTTGCGCCGCCGAGCCGGTGGTGATGGCCGAATCATCTAACACGCTGCCGGTCTCGCTTCCCCCTCAACCTCCGGTTGAATCGATAACAGGCTGGGAGAATCGTTGATTGACCGAGTGTCCCGGAACCCGCCTATGGCAAGAACGGATAAGTGACTTGCACCTGGAAAGTAATCCCCCGATCCTGCCAATCATCTTCGGCAGTTTCGACCTCGCGCAGCGCCTTGCCGTAGTAGATCTGGGCGTGCAGCCACGGTGTGGGGTCCCAGAGCAGCCCCAGTCCCACACTGTAAATGTCCTTGGGATCGAGAGTGATTTCGCTCTTGTTCCAGGCGCGGCCATAATCAGCGAACAGCGCCAGTTGCACCTGGCCCGGTTCGCCGGTTGCGCTTACGCCCGGCAAACCGGCGCGAAACAGTGGAAATCGCGATTCCAGCGAAGCCACGATGGCGTTATCCCGCACCAGCAGGTTTTGCCGATAACCCCGCACCGTTTCCGCGCCGCCCACTGCGAATTTCTCCATGGGCAACAACCCGTCGTTGCTGAACTGCATGTCGGTGCGGAACAGAAGTTGATTGCCGTGTTCATCGAAGCGCCGCGCCCACTGGAATTGACCCAGCCACGCCAGGAACCGGCTGTCGGGCGCATCGCTGTTGACCGTTGATCCCCAACCGTCGAAACCGATACTGAAGGTCGAGCGGCCCGCCATGACCTGGTTGACATCGCGCTCTAGCCATTGTTGAAACACCCGCGCCACGGCGACCGTACTTTCTCCGTCATGAGCACCCGGTGAGAATGAAAAGGGGATGCCCAGCAGGAATGTTTCGTTGTGGCGTCGTTCCAGGCTCAGGCCCATCGAGATGGCGCGGCGCGGCGTCTCATACAGCATCTGCGTCAGCCCAAGCGCGTAACTATCGAGATCGCTTTCCACATCGAGAGCGTCAAACGGCGCTTCGATCACCTCCGAACGGGTGCGATCCGCAGTCAGACTCAGCAACGTCGTGCCTTTGGCGTTGAGCGGCCGCTGGTAAACGATGGTACCGTCGTTAGCGCCTTCAGTCAGTGCGGTGCGAATCCCCAGGGAATCGCCCCAGCCGCTCAGGTTTCGGTGAGTCAGGTAGAGTTGCGCCTGATTGCCGCCGACACTGGGCGGACTGTCATTGGCCAGATTCAGCACGACCTGCCAGGGCGTCTCCTCCCGTACCACTACCCGCAGCACCGCCTCGCCGGGGCGCAAGGCCGGGACGATC
>JAUPTV010000141.1 GCA_030917925.1 Pseudomonadota bacterium | reverse complement strand
TTCGGGCCGCGTTGACAAGAAGCTTGCGATTTTCGTGGAGGACGAATTTGCCAAGCATTGGGTAGACAGCATCCTTCGCGAGAAACTGGGAGCGGACTATGATCAAGTCGAAGTTCACGCGGTTGCTGGCGATGGAAACGCGGTGTCAACGCACCACAGCCACATGCAAAACCCGTCGATTCAATTCAAGTCTCTCTGCGTGATCGATGGCGACTCAAAGCAAGTCGATGATGTGGAACGCGGTGTTATCCGTCTACCTGGTCTTCAGCCGGAAATCTCTGTCTTCGAGTCCATTCACCAAAACCTCGCACGTGATCTTGCTGTGCTCACCGTATCGTGTCAGCGAGCTCCAGAAGCACAGGAACAGGTGAGGCGCGCAATGGAAGAGATCATTCGAACCAATAGGGACCCGCATCTACTATTCAATCAGCTTGGCATTCGCATTGGCTTCGTGTCAGAGGCGATTGTGCGTGGAGCATTCTTTGCCCTTTGGGTGCGCAATAACACCGAGTTCTGCGACATGCTTGCCAAGCAGGTTCGTGCCCGCATAGAAACCTAACGCCAGGCCTGGCGTTGGGAGATCATTTATGGGAATTGTTCTTCTCAAGTGAACGACCCCGCAGCAAGCTGCGGGGGATGGACCCCTAGATGTAGAGGACTGAAATCGAAAACGGTCAGGACTGAAATCAGCGCAATTTTAGGACCGAATTAACTGCAACTATCGGCACCGTCAGGACCACATTATTTGCAACTGAGACTGAAATCATCGCCACAGGACTAAAATTATCGACTCCGGGACCGAATTATTTGCAATTGAACAAGCGGTCGTTGTTCCCGATGGGTGTACCGCTAGCGAAGCGGCGAAAGCGAGACGATTGAGGTGTTCCATTAGGGTATTTTCAACCCATTTGAGACGCTACCGTATCAGGGCATTAGACCCTAATGAGACAAAAAACATCCTGTTGGTGAGTTGCAAATAATGTGGTCCTGAGTCGGATGATTTCAGTCTCAGTTGCAGTTAATTCGGTCCTGCCCCCAATTACAGTTGCAAATAATGTGGTCCCAAAACGGCGCTGATTTCAGTCCTGGCCGTTTTCGATTTCAGTCCGCTACACCTAGCAATGGCTTTTCCATTGACGAACGGCGTTGGTGCATAAATAAAATGAGGGCGATATCTCTCCCCTCTGTGTTTTTTCAAGACAGAGTAACCCTGCAGGGGACGGAAACGGGCATACCGAGGTAGGTCATGACATTCAATGCGGCGACCCGGACCTGAACCTCCGTGACTTGGGTTTCGAACTGACGGGAGGCCAAGTGATCACCGAACAACTGTTTGAAGCGATACAGGGCATTTTCGGCCAGACTGCGGCGATGATAGCCGACCGCCGTTTTCCACGCCGCCACCCCTTGCGCGGCAAGGGCCGCCAGCGCTTGGGTGCGGGGATGATCCGGCGTTCAGGGCACCGCGTTCCCCCGCCGCGTAGACGCCGTGGGTGTCGTAGGCTCCATCAGCTCGGGCGTAGCTGATCGGGTCCGCTATTTGCTCGAGCAGTCCGGCGAACACCTTGCTATCTATCCATGGTTCCGTCGTGACCTCCACGGCCAAGACATCTTTGATATCGGCGTCCACCGCCCAATGGACCTTACGCCAGGTCCGCCGTTTCCCCGCGCCCTGCTGACGGACTTTCCATTCCCCCTCGCTATAGACCTTCAAGCCCGTGGAATCGACCACCACGTCGATCGGTCCACGCCGCGACGGACGGGGAATCGGCACCGTCAGCGCTTTTGCCCGGCGCGACATCAGGGTATGGTCGGGAATCGACAGCGTGACCCCCATCAACTGGACAATCGAACCGGCCAGCCCTTCCACCCTCCGGTAGGGCAGGTCAAACACGGCCTTCAACGTCAACAGTGTTTGTATGGTGGTATCCGAGTACTGGAAGGGTGCCCCCCGCTTGCCGGTCGGGGCCGGCCGCCAGCGGTCCTGCAAAAACGCTTCGTCAAACCCGATCGTCAAACGACCCCGGCGCACTAGGGCGCGATCATACTCGGGCCAGTTCGTCACTCGATACTGGACTTTCGTTGTGGCGGCTTCCGTCGCTTGCGTGGTCATGACGGCTTCTCCATTCCGGGGTTCCTTTACCACGTTGACCAGTCCAGAGGCTATTTGTGCACCAACGCCGCGGTGAAGGACTTTTATACCGGACGGACTGGTCGGGGCGCGACGCGCACCACCCAATAGACTCCACCCACCGCCAACACCATACCGACGAGTGAAAGCGTCGGCAGCGTCTCACCAAAGACCCCCCACGCAATCAGCGCTGTACTCAAGGGCGTCAAGTAAAACAAACTGGCGACGTTCACCGCGCTGCCCCGGTGAATCAGCAGATTTAACAAACTGATCGCGCCAATGGACAGCACCAGCACCAACCAGCTCAGGGCGAATACGAAAGGCGCTGTCCAAGTTACTTGAAATTCCGTAAACAGCGCGATAGCCAACGCCGTCATCAGGGCGCTAGCGGCGAATTGAATGACGGAACCGGTGCGCAGATCAAATCCCGCGCAAAAGCGCTTCTGATAGAGCGTTCCGGCGGTAATGCCGAGGAGCGCGGCGACTGCCGGAACCAGCATCGGTCCCAGGTCGGCCTGGAGGCCAAACTTGCCGGCCACTACCAGCGCCAATCCGACAAAGCCCAGCGCCAGTCCGGCCCATTGCCGGGTATTCACGGGTTCACTCAACAACCAACCGGCACCGATAGCGGTCAGCAAGGGTTGCGTCCCTACGACTAGGGCGGTAATGCCGGCGGGAAGACCGTACTTGATGGCGGTGAAGACCCCGCCCAGATAAACGGCATGGATGAGGAGGCCGGATATCGCAATATGCCCCCACTGACGGGGTTCCTTTGGCCACGGGGCGTGACTGAACCAAGCGATAGTCAGCATCAGGACGATGACGCACAGATAGCGCACCAGAAGAAAAGACAATGGTTCGGCATACGGCAGGCCCCAGCGGGCACCAATAAAGCCGGTACTCCATAAGAATACAAATAGCAACGGATAGAGACGTTTCATCGGGTACTTGTGTCCGGGTGATGGCGTATGCGATCAGGTTTATCGGGATCACCGCCTGATGTTTTATTGCGGTTGCTATTATAGCGCCGACCAGGAAGCAGTCGTGATCGCCCTTTGTGGTGGGGTTTGGATTATGGTGTTCGGATGGATTGAAGCGGTTTTAGGGTGGTTGCAGGCGGTTGTGGGGGCATTCGAGTGCTACGGTTCGTTGTTCGGAGGTTGAGACCGTCAAGACGCCACTTTGGAGAACCGTCTTTTTGCACTCTGGAGCGTGTTGCCGGATGAGGTTAAGGCGGTTGACCGTCAAAGCACCGTTTTGGAGAGCCGTCTTTTTCTGGGTTTTCTCGCAAATCGTCGTTAATGCCTCTGATAGCCTTTTTGCGGCGTTTTCTGGGCTGGTGAATATTTGGAGGGTTTTGAGTTTTCGGGGCTTTCTGGGCGATTGTAGGCGGTTTGAGGGGGAGACGGATGTGGGGTGGTAAGGTGGGGTTCAAAGTCTTTAGGAAGCGCCGCTTTGCGGCGCATTGAGTAACTGGGTTTTTTTGAAAGGTATTGCTAGTTATTTGTAAATCATATCTATGGAGAACGCGGGGAACTATCGAGAACGCAGGGAAGTTCGGGATGTGTGGTTAAGTGTCAACCGGACTACAAGAAAACGCTTCCCCGCCTTGTTTTAAGTTGAAACGTCTGAAACGCCATTTGTTTTAAGTTGAAACATCAACCCCCATGCCTGACGGGTAACTGATTGATTCAATGAACGCCGGCGTTTTGGCATGGGATTCGCTGGATAAAACGGTTTGTCTCATCGTCCCACAGGCGGAACGTCTGAAAAATAAATCACGCAATAGGGAAAACATCTGCCATACTGGAAAAAAACCGAGAAACACGATGTTAGATCTCTACCCGGAATTCAGGACCCTATTAGGCGATGTTCGCCTGCGAGAAGGACTTGCCAGCCATGCTCTAACCATCACCCATGACCGCTACCCCATTCTCCCTCGCCCTGATTTGCACCGCCAATCGCTACTGCCATTGCTCGGTTGGTCGCGAACGACGCCACCCTGGCGCGTTATACTCAACATCTTCCGATTGGCCTGCATGAAAAACCCTGACCCAGCGAACTGGACCGCGACTCCCGAATAGGCCAGGCAAGGATAGCTCTGGTTTTTCAGACACCGTGTGCTATACGTCCTGAGTGAGCGCCTGAAAAAGCGGCGCATGGCTTAGGCTCGAACGGTTGCCCTTAAATCGCTTCAAACCTGTAGATCTATCAGACGAGAGGAGATCGCGGTGATCGAAAGTAATGACTCGTTTGGACCCATTGAATTCGACTACTATCCGATTGGCGCAGGCAGCGACTGGTTTACCAAATGGATGCCCGGTTATCCTGCGCCCAGGCAAGGTTACAAAATTCATATTTCGGCCCGTGCGGAAGATGCGGAGATCGTGGCGCGTAGTGTGTTACCGCATCTGCGCCGTTTGCGCGTTGCCCACAAATGTCGTGCGGAATCTGGCCGTCTACCGTCGCCAGTTGACCACCGCGCAGCGAGGCAAATTCATTACGGCCTACACTCGAAATGCGGCCCATGCTCAGAAAACCTTGGTCAACCTTGAGAGTAACCTGCTGAAGGCGGCGGTTTCTCGCGGAGAATAGGATGAAAACCCTGGGCCTGATCGGCGGCATGAGTTGGGAATCGACCGCCCTCTATTACCAGATCATCAACGAAACCGTCCGAGACCGTCTCGGTGGACTGCATTCGGCCCGCCTGCTGCTGTACAGCGTTGATTTTCACGACATCGAGTGCCTCCAGCAAGCGGGGGCCTGGGCGGAAGCCGGTCAACAACTGGCCCAGGCCGCCCGCGCTCTGGAAGCGGCCGGGGCCGAAGGGCTGGCGCTCTGCACAAATACCATGCACAAGGTGGTGCCGGCGATTGAGGCCGCCGTCGCTATTCCCCTGTGGCACATCGCCGATCCGACCGCGGTCGCCGTCCAACAAGCCGGTGTGAAGACCATCGGCCTGCTGGGCACCCGCTTCACCATGGAACAGGATTTCTACCGGGGCCGGCTGGCAGCGCAGCATGGCTTGACGGTGATGATTCCCGAGCCAGCGGATCGAGAGATCGCTCACCGGGTTATTTATGATGAACTGTGTCAGGGCGACATCCGGGCCGAATCGCGGGCGCACTATCGGCAGATCATACAGCGCCTGGTGATGAATGGCGCGGAAGGGATCATCCTGGGCTGTACGGAGATCACGCTGCTGGTCGGACCGGACGATGCGGCAGTGCCCCTGTTTGATACCACGCGCCTTCATGCCCAGGCCATGGCGGCCTGGGCGCTGGGCGACCATTAACCCGCTACGCCGCCCTGCTTCCGTCAACCCATGACCACGGCCATTGACCTGGAACACCGTGAATCGGCGCATAACCGGCTGCGGTTCTATCGGATCACCGTGACTCGCGCCCTGTTCAACGACTGGACGGTGATCCGCGAGTCGAGCCGCATTGGCTACCCCGGCATGGTTCATCGTCGGCGATTTCAAAACCTGCGTCCAAAAGGGAATAATGCCGGTGCCACTTGTAGTGATGTCATCCTGGTTCTTTCCCAATGAAAAGCAACAAGCAACGCCGTCAAGAAATCAAATTGCAACGCTTGCGTCGCGCTGAGCGGCAAATCCAAATCCGCCGTGTCAACGCTCGACCAGTGAACTGTCTGGTAGGCACTGAACCCGTGACGCCTGCCCGGTTACGGCCCACCCACAGCTACGGCATTCCCGATTTTGTCCAGTGTGGCTATTACCAGGATCGACCCTTTTGCTGCAAAGATTGCGGCGTTGAAGAAATCTGGACGGCGGTGCAACAGCAGTGGTGGTATGAAGAGGCGCAAGGTGATGTCTGGACAGTAGCGATGCGCTGCCGGGCGTGTCGCCAACAGGAACGGGCGCGAAAAGCCGAAGCGCGGCGCATTCATCAGGAGGGGCTGGCGATGAAGTCGGCCTCGACCGGTTGCGAATCGTGAACCTCGTTCCGGCCCAAACAGTGGGCAATATCGAAACCGCGCGGGTGCTGTTCCGCGAATACCAGCGGTTCCTTGGCGTGGACTTGTGTTTTCAGGATTTTGCGGAAGAGTTGGCGACCTTGCCGGGCCGCTATGCGCCGCCGCGTGGGCGCTTGTTGCTGGCGATGGCCGGGGCCAACGCCGCCGGTTGCGTCGCCCTGCGCCCGTTGGAAGGTGGCGTCTGTGAAATGAAACGGCTGTTTGTCCGGCCCGCCTGGCGCAGTCAAGGACTCGGCGAACGTCTGGCCCGGCAGATCATCGCTGACGCGACCGCCTTGGGCTATACCGTCATGCGCCTGGATACCTTGGACACGTTAGAGTCCGCAATGCGGCTGTACACGGCCCTGGGGTTTCAGCGTTGCGCCCCCTATTACTCCAACCCCCTGCCCGGTGTTGTGTACTGGGAACGGATGTTGAACCCACCGGACGTCCGCCCATAAACCCACCGATCAGCCCCATCGCACGGGACATCTTGCCCGTTGTTGCGTTCAACCTGGGTTCAGAAATCGTGGGATAAGGTGCATCTTCGTCGACCTTTTGAGGAGATCACCCGATGATCAAAACGCTATTGGTTGTCGCCACGACGATGGCTATGCTGGCCGGACCTACCTTGCAGGTCTATGCTGACGATGATGACGACGCCCGTGAAATACGCAAATCGCGAGAAGAGCAACAGCGTGAGGCGCAGAAAGACCGCATGGAAGATGAACGGGAAGCGCGTAAGGCCCGGGAAGAACGTCAGCGGGAAGCCCGCAAACACGCACGGGATGACGATGACGATTAATGACGCTGCAAATCAGATCCTGGACCAGGATGTCTGAGTATGCCCGACACGTCAGCAAGCCATATCTGGTCGTCGCTCTGGAAACGGGGCGATTGAACCCGCCGTATGCCGTACCTGGCTGGCGGCGGCCCCCTTCCAGGCGCTAAAGTTTACCGGGAGAGCCAACGCCCAGTCGGCCCTTCAAGCGATAGCGGTATAGCGGCGAATATCCGGTGCCATGGCCAGCAGAGGCAGCGCTTGCGCCAACGCTGCTTGCAGGTGGGGGGTGAGTAAATGCGCCTCCAGCGCTGCCGTATTCGCCCATTCCTCGATAAAGGTGAAATCGGCCGGATCAGCGGCGTTTTGCAGCAACACATAGCGCAGGCAACCGGGTTCTTGGCGGGTCGGCTCGATCAAACGCAACAGCACGGTTTGCATCGCCGCGACCGTTTCCGGGCGAGCCGTTAAGCGGGCTACTACATGAATCTTTTCGGTCATTCGTCATTCTCCAGGATCTTGGATCAAAAACGCACGTCAAGGTTGACGCTCAAGCAGGAGATAGCCGGTCGGATCATCGGCACACGGTCCCAGACCGCATTGCAGGAACGTCGAGACCGCATTAACCAGCACGACCCCGGCGAACAGGAAGCCGGCCCATTGGCCTGGTCGACCGCCGACTGTCGCGGCACGGGCCTCCCCCACGCGAGCCTCGACGAGCAATATCAAGCCCACCCCTAACAGGGTCAGCATGAAGGCGATAAAAGCCCACGTATAGAAATGCCAACCGAACAGTGCCGCGCCAAAGGTCCCGGTTCCGGGAACGATGTGCAGCAGAACCTGCCGACCTGCCGCCAACGCGCCCGCCAGCGCACTCAGGATGACCACGCCATAGTGCAGGGACGATGCGCCATATCGGACATTGAGCAAAAATCCGCAACCCACCATGATGAATCCCATTCGTTGCAACAGGCACAGCGGACAGGGCAATTCTCCAAAGACGAATTGATCGAACAGGGCGACCAGCAACACCGCATTAATCCCGAACAGGGCCGCCACATTAAATCCCCGCGACAGATACGCGGCCATCGATGGCGTCAAGGTTGGATTCATCGAAATTTTCCGTGAGAGACCCCGGCCTTCAGACCGGGGAGGGATAGCGGACGGCGCGGCAGTCCCCCTTGTGGGGACTGTTGAAGCGCCGTTCTTTTTGGTAGCATCACTATTGTCTCCTATTTAAGACCTACCGCCGGGCTGGCGGGATGTCAAGTC
>JAUPTV010000140.1 GCA_030917925.1 Pseudomonadota bacterium | reverse complement strand
AGCAAGATTCAATGCTACGTTTACAAGTTGCAGGAAATTGCCTGGTCACAGCAAAACCCGTAAAACCTCCATGGCCAACCGGTGCGCTATATCCTGAAAGGTGTGTTCAACACCACCACGAAGTGCGGCGATCTGGCGAAAACAACGGCGGGTTCCCAGGAATTCCACGTCTATGATGATAATGGCGACAAGGTTTTTCCGGACTATGACGACTTCGCCCAAGCGGGCGTGTTTTTCGCCGAAAAAGCCGATCATAAAGGAACTGTTGCCGTATTTGAAAAAGGGCGTGATTCACCATCTGACTGGCGGCATGGAGGACGTCGAGTGCATTGCGCAACCGTGCCGGGCATTGCTGGAACGGTTATATCGTCTTTCCGGCTGATCAGTGGACCTTCCGAACCACCCCGGTGCTTCGCGCCACCCCTCCTTGGCCAAAGAGGGGAATCTGGAAGCCCGTTGATCATTGGGAAGGACCCTACTCATCAGTTCTTCTGCGGGAGAAAAATCCTGCTTTAGGTCAGTCTGGAGGCATATCTTGTCGTCATTGAAAGAAGTGGTGTTTGGAATGGTGGCGCGGAAGGAACTGAGCGCCGCGCAGGCGATGGCCCTGGTCAAGCAACTAGGCGCAGCCTGGCAACCGGCTATGCGCTCTGAGCACCCAGAGCCGGTTGCGGCTGATCCGACCCGGCCTTGGCCGTCGGTGGCGATCATCGGCATGGCGGGACGTTTTCCCGGTGCGCCGGATGTCCACCACTTTTGGCAACTGCTCCGAGACGGGCAATCGACGATTATTGAAGCGCCGCCCGAGCGTTGGGATGCGAAAAGTCTTTACGATCCCGATCCCCGTCAGCCCGGTAAGACGACTTGCAAGTGGAGCGGGTTTCTGGAGGGGTTTGCCGATTTCGATGCGCGATTTTTCAACATTCCGCCCAGGGAAGCGGAGGTCATGGACCCGCAGCAGCGGCTGTTTCTGGAAAGTGCGTGGCTGGCGCTGGAGGATGCGGGCTACGGGGATCAGGCATTGAGCAACCGCCGGTGTGGCGTGTTTGTGGGCGTCGGCTCCGGGGATTTCACCCAGCGGCTGATGGCATCCGGTCTGGACCCGGACGGTCTGGCGTTTTCAGGCAATTCCAACGCGATTTTATCGGCGCGGATTGCCTACCTGCTGAATCTCAAAGGCCCTTGTCTGGCGGTGGACACGGCCTGTTCATCTTCATTAACCGCGATTCATCTGGCCTGCGAGAGTCTGGCCCAGGGCAGCAGCGAGATGGCCCTGGCGGGCGGAGTTTGCATTTTAAGCACTGCCAGTTTTTACCTGGCGGCGGGCAAGACCGGGATGCTGTCGCCGCGTGGCCAATGCCGGGCGTTCGATCAGGGCGCGGATGGCTTTGTCCCTGGCGAGGCGGCAGGGGCGCTGGTGTTGAAACCGCTGGTGGCGGCGCTGCGGGACGGTGATCACATTTATGGTGTTATCGAAGGTTCCGCAATTAACCAGGACGGCAAGACCAATGGCATTACAGCGCCCAGCGCCCCATCGCAGACCGCACTGGAACAGGAGGTTTATCGCCGCTTCGCTATTGACCCGGCGAGTATTGGCTATGTTGAAGCCCATGGCACTGGTACGCCACTGGGCGACCCGATTGAAGTCGAGGCGCTGACCCGCGCCTTTCGCGCTTTCACGACCGAGCGGCAGTTCTGCGCACTGGGTTCGGTGAAAACCAATATCGGCCATACGATGAGTGCGGCAGGCGTGGTCAGCGTCATCAAGACCCTGCTGGCGCTGCAACATCGGCAATTGCCGCCTTCGCTGCATTTCGAGCGGGAAAATCCGGTAATCGGTTTCGCCGATACGCCCTTTTTCGTGAATACCGAATTATGTCCCTGGCAACCACGCCCCGGTTGCGACCGGTTGCGGGCGGCGGTCAGCGCCTTTGGTTTCAGCGGCACGAACGTGCATCTGGTCATTGGTGAAGCGCCCTCTGCCGCTCAATCCTGGTCGAACCACCCCGGCGCTTCGCGCCACCCCTCCTTATCCAAGGAGGGGAGTTGGCGCTTCTTTCCGCTTTCGGCGCGTACCGGAACGGCGTTGCTCCAGCGAGCGGCGGATTTGGAACAATGGTTGAAGGAGCAGCCGGAACCGCTGAATCTGGACGATCTGGCGTTCACTCTGAGCGCCGGGCGCTGCCATTTTGAAGAGCGGTTGGCGCTGGTCGCCAATGATCGGGACGGGTTGCTGACGCAATTGGCGCAATGGCGGCGGGAAGGGCGCATGGAGTCAGCGGTATCCAGCGATGATCCTGAGCGAACCCGATTACTGGAGTTGGCGCAGGCTTATCTACAGGGGCAAACCCCGGACTGGAGTACCCTTTATCCATCCGGTCAGCGGCAACGGCTGTCATTGCCGGGCTATCCGTTTGAGCGGCAACGCTTTCTCCCCGGCGAACAGACTCATCCCCGGCGAACCGAAGGCTTGCATCCATTGCTGGATGGCGTTGCGCCGGGTGAAGGCGCGTTGCGGTTCAGCAGTCGATTCACTACCGAATTGCCGTTCCTGCGGGATCATCAGGTCAACGGCACAGCGATTTTGCCCGGTGTCTGCTATCTGGAAATGGCCTGTGCCGCAGCGCGAGCCTCGCGGCCGGGCACCGTGGTACGGGGTTTGGCGAAAATTGCGTTCACCCGACCGTTGTTGGTCGCCGACGAGCCGGTGACGGCGGTGTTGAATTTGGAAGCGGACGGGGAGACGTTGCGCTTTACGGTCCAGTCCGGTTCAGCCGCTGCGCCGCCCCATTGCCGGGGCGAATTGCGTTTGGGTGAAGCCGTCGATGCCGCTGTGCCGCGTCTGGATCTGGCTGAGGTGCGACGTCGGGCCACCCGCCAATTCGACCGCACCGCGTTGTATGCGCTGTTTACGCGGGCGGGCGTGGTCTGTGGTCCCTACTGCCAGGGGGTAGGGGAACTGTGGCTGGGCGAAAATGAGGCGTTGGCGGAATTGCGCCTGCCGCCGGGTGAAGCGTCAGCGCTGCGTCATTACACCCTGCACCCGACGCTGCTGGATGGCGCATTTCAGACAGCGATGGCGTGGCTGGCGGCGCAACCGGGCCGGGCGGATCAGGTGCTGGTGCCGTGTACTGTGGCGGAGGTGGAGATTCTGGGGCCGCTGGATGCCAGCGCGTTTGCTTATGTGCAATGCCGGGACGCTGCCAGCGCCCGGTTTGATATTGCGTTGCTCGATGAAGAGGGCCGGTTGCGGGTGCGGCTGATGGATTTTCAGGCAATGCCACTCAATGCCGCAATACCGCTGATTCAGGGGGGGTCGAACCACCCCGGCGCGGAGCGCCACCCCTCCTTATCCAAGGAGGGGAAACCAGAAACTCCCATATCGCTGATTCAGGGGGGGTCGAACCACCCCGGCGCGGAGCGCCACCCCTCCTTATCCAAGGAGGGGAAACCGGAAACTCCTTCCCCTCTCGCGGGGGAGGATGTGGGTGGGGAGGAACGGCTGATTCCCTGTTATCGCCCGATTTGGCGGGAGGAGCCATTACCCACTACTGCGCCGACCTTGCCCGAGGGCATTGCGCTGGTGGTTCATCCTCGTGGTGAAAGCGCTTTAAGCGAGCGATTGGCGCAGGCACTGGCTCCGCGCATTGTGTTGCGGGTGGTGTTGGGCGATAGCGATCAATCGCTGGCGCCGGGGGTGTTCGAGATTGACCGGCGACAACCGGAAGCCTGGCGGCGGTTGTGCGCGACGCTCAAACCGGTGGCGGCGGTTTACTTTCATACCACCGTCGCGGAAAGCGCTGATCCCCTGGATTTGGCGACCGTGGCTGAAGCGGAACAGAGCAGTTCGCTGAGTTTGTTGCGTCTGGCGCAGGCGTTGCGCCACACGGGCCGGGGACAACCGGGCATGGCGCTGACCGTCATCACCGAGGATACGCAGTTCGTTATTGCAGAGGATGTGGTTCGTCCATTGACTGCCGACGTTCCAGGGCTGACACAAACGCTGTCGCGGGAATGCCGGGACTGGCGGGTGAGTCTGGTCGATGTCCATCGCCGGGATTTAGCTACCGAATTCCCTTCCTTGGATAAGGAGGGGTGGTTCGACGCCCTTCTCAATGAACCGGGCACTGAGCCGGGACTGGCGGTGGCCTGGCGCAATAGCGTTCGTTATTGCCGATACCTGGAGCCGGTTCTCCTGCCAGAAGCCACGCGGTCTGCCTTCCGCGAGCAGGGCGTTTATGTGGTGGCGGGCGGCGGCGGTGGACTGGGTTTAACCGTCGCTCGGCATCTGGCCGCGACGTATCGCGCCAGGGTGTTGCTGCTGGGCCGCAGTGCCCTGGACGCCGACCGGCAACGGGAATTGGCGGAATTGGCGAATTTGGGCGGTGAGGTGCGCTATCAGATTTGCGATATCACCGATCCGGCAGCCGTGCAAACCGCTTTGCTGGACGCACGGCAACGCTGGGGCGCTGTGCATGGGGTGATTCAGGCGGCGATGGTGCTGCGCGACCGGGCGCTGGATCATCTGGACGAGGACAGTTTCCGGGCGGTGCTGGCCCCCAAGGTTCAGGGCAGCGTAGCGCTGGCGCGAGCCTGTATTGGCCAGTCGCTGGATTTTCTGGCGTTTTTCTCCTCGGCAAATGCTTTTGTTGGCAATGTTGGGCAGGGCAATTACGCCGCCGCCTCGACGTTCCAGGACGCTTTCGCGCATTTTCTCCGGCAGCGTGGTGAGTGGCCGGTGTATCTGCTGAACTGGGGCTTCTGGGGTGAGGTCGGTGCGGTTGCTGATCCTTTCCATATCAGGCAGGCGGCGCGGCTGGGCATTGGCGCGATTGGCCGCGATGAGGGCATCGCCGTGCTGGAGCGGACTCTGGCCGGTGCGCCGGGTCAGTGGTTGCCGATGAAAGCGTCTCCCGCAACCCTGGCGAATCTGGGATTGCGTTGCTATGAGCCGTTACCGCTGGCGGATGGCGATGCGGAATTTACGGTATTAGCCGAACAATTACGCGAGGCGGCGACGCCCAATTCTGAAACTGAGTCCATCGCTGCCGCGTTCACCCAGGTTGAGGCGTATGGGCGGGCGCGTCTGGTGCGCGTCTGGCGGGAACAGGGTTTGTTGACTGTCGGCCAGCGGTTCACTGCGGAAACGCTGGCGCAATCGTTGAAGGTGACAGCGGCGCATACCCGGTTGCTGGACGCGCTGCTGGCGTTGCTTGCCGACGATGGCTGGCTGATCCGCGATGAGCAGGGCTGGCGCGGCAGTGACCGGCTGGCGGCGGATACGATGCAATCCATGGTGGAACTTAGCTTCGTTGCGCCGTGGACTGCGCCCTTCCTGGGGGTACTGGAGCATTGTCTGCGCGATTATCCCCGACTGTTGTGCGGGGAACTGGCCGCGACCGAAGTGCTGTTTGGCCCGGATACCCTGCCTCTGGTGCAGGCGCTGTACCGGGATAACCCGATTGTCGCGCAGT
>JAUPTV010000139.1 GCA_030917925.1 Pseudomonadota bacterium | reverse complement strand
GGCGGCGCTGTTAACCGAGGTGTGGAGCGCTGCGGGCATCTCGCCAGCCACGATTAGCTATTTGGAAGCGCATGGCACTGGCACCGAGTTAGGCGATCCGATTGAAGTCGAGGGCATTCAAGCGGCTTTCGCGGAATTGGCGAAACGCTGGCAGATCACCCTGCCTGCCCACAGTTGCGGTCTGGGTTCAGTGAAATCCAACATTGGCCACCTGGAACCGGCCAGCGGCGTTGCGGGATTGATCAAGGTCTTGCTGGCGCTGCGTCACCACACCTTGCCCGCTACCCTGCACTGTCACGACGTCAATCCCTACATTCACCTGGAGCCGGGTCCGCTGTATCTGACGCAGCGAACTCAACCGTGGATCGTTCCCGAAGGACAGCCGCGCCGCGCCGGAGTGAGCAGCTTTGGGTTCGGTGGGGTCAACGCCCATATTCTGGTTGAAGAAGCGGCTGCTCTGGAATCGGCCCCGGCCCCGGCGCAACCTCGGTTGTTCCCGCTATCGGCCCGGAATGCAGCGACATTACGCGCCCGCGCTGAACAGTTACGCAACTGGATGACGGAACAGGCGCTTGATACCGGAGGGTTGGCTGATCTGGCGTTCACCCTGCAAACAGGTCGGGAAGCTTTTGAATACCGACTGGCCATCATGGCTACGACCGCTGAGGAACTGCTGAGGGGGCTGGATGGTTTCCTGGCCGGAGAACCTGAAGCGAACCTCTATCAGGGCGGATTGGCGGAACCTCGACCCTGGCGGGAATTGCTGGCCCCGTCCACCGTGACCGTAGCGAATGGTAACGATTTATCCGCGTTGGTGACTCGCTGGACATCAGGTGAAAACCTCGATTGGGCGACGCTCCAGCCTGCCCCGCGTCGCCGCCTGCATCTGCCGGTTTATCCCTTTACCGGACCACGCTATTGGCCCATCTCCGCACCTATTGCGCCTGCCATGAAAAGCATCGCGATTCACCGGACTGTCACCCGCGATGACTGGGAACTGCGCGATCACCGGGTCGGTGATGAATCCGTCCTGCCTGCTATGGCCTGTGTAGCGATGGCCTGGAATGCAGCGTGTGATCTGGCTCCTGAAGCGCCTGCCCACGGGTTGCACGATTTGACCTGGTTGCGACCGCTCAAGGTCGGCAGCGAAGCACGAGAATTAACCCTCAGTCTGCATAGCGACGGTCAGGATGATCCGATTCGTTTCGAGTTGCATAGCCGGCTGAATGGCGCAACCCCGGAATTGCATGCCCAGGGGGAAATCGGCCTGCAGGAGCCAGTTCCGCACCTGCCTACGCTGGATCTAACAGCAATTCGACAGCGCTGCCCGCAACAATGGCCGGGTTCAGCGCTGTATGAGCGACTGGCCGTGCAGCATCTGCATTACGGCCCCAGTTTCCGCCTGCTCGACCGGGTGTGGAGCAATGATGACGAGGCTCTGGGCGAATTGCGTCCGCCCTTGCCCGAAACGGAAGGCGAGATGCTCCATCCGGCGCTGCTCGACGCCGCCCTGCAAACTGCCGCAGTACTCACCAGCGACCCCGACGCGGGCAGTCCCGTACCTTTCGCTCTTTCCGAAGTGCAAGTCGCCGCGCCGCTGCACACCGCCCGCTACGCCTACGTTTGTCGGCGTGGCCACAACGGCGCTTTTCCGCCCATGGACATCAGCCTGTGCGATGCCCAAGGCCGGGTTTTGACAACACTGCGCGATTTCCACGCCCGTCCGCTACAACTCCCCTCGCCCCTGGCCCTCAATACCAACCCCCTACGCTTCTTCGTACCCGGTTGGCGGGCGGCGACTCTGACGCCCTCCCCTCTTGGGAGGGCATCAGGCCGGACGCTGCTATTCCGCCAACCCGGCGACGGGCAGTTAGGCGACGTACTGGCTCGTGCACTGGGCGCAGAGACCATTCAGGTCTGGCTGGCCGGTGGCTGGCAACGCCTGGGCCATCAGACCTGGCGCATCGACGCCAACGCTCCCGACCAGTATCAGCGCCTGCTGGAAACCGTTGCCCCGGATCGCCTCTACTTCCCCGGCAGTGGTGAGGTTGCCGACGCACTCGATAGCGAAGACGCACTGGCAGCGGCTCAAGAAACGCTCCTGACCCTGTTCCGGTTGCTACGGGCCATGGGCCAACAACCGAAACCGCCAGCGTTGCGCATCGTGACCCAGGATCTCTACCCGTTTGGGACGAAAAAGGTAGCGCCCTGGGCGGGAACGCTGATCGGCTTGTGCCGCAGCTTCGCCCTGGAATACCCGAATGTTGACTTGCACTGCATCGATCTGGGCGGCAACGAGTTGTCAGCCCATCCTGCACCCTGGTTGAACGAACCCGCTGATCCAGCCGATGTATCGGCGCTGCAATGGGTCTGGCGCGAGGGTCAATGCCTCGTACAGACGTTGGAAGCGCTGGAACTGCCCGCTGCCGACCTGCCCTTCCGTGCAGGCGGCGTGTATTTGCTGACGGGTGGCGCAGGCGGTTTGGGCGCAGCGTTTGCCCGGCAATTGGCTGGAAATTATCAAGCTCGTCTGTTATTGACGGGGCGTCGGCTCGCGACGGATCCCGCGATTACGCAGTTGCTGGCGGAATTGACCACGCTCGGCGGCAAATGCCTTTATGTTCCGGTGGACGCTCGTGATCGGGAAGGCATGGCGGCAACACTGGCCGATTTGCATGAACGATGGGGCGAGTTGAATGGGGTGCTGCATTGTCCGCTGGAATTGTGCAACACATCGTTAGCGACCATGAGTGAATCTCAGTTGCTCAGTCCGCTGGCGGCTAAAATTGAAGCGGCGGCGGTGCTGCGCGATCTGTTGCGTGATGAACCGCTCGACTTTGTGGCGCTGTTCTCCTCGGCCATCGCTCTGACTGGCGGCGCGGGTCAAGGCAACTATGCGGCGGCTTCAACGGGTATGGACGCTATCGCTCGCGCCTGGCGGGCGGAAGTGGGTTATCCGGTCAAAACCCTGAACTGGGGTTACTGGGGCGAAACCGGGATTGTCGCTACCCCGGAACATCGCGCTCTGGTCGCCCGGCAGGGAGTGGCGTCTATCGGTACGGATGAGGGTATCGCCGCTTTTGCCGCCATGCTGGCCGCGCCACAACCGGAAATTATGGCAATTAAATTGTTGGCGGAATCGGCGGGGCGCACCACCCCGGCCCTAACGGGCCACACCTCCTTAGTCAGGGAGTCAAACCACCCCGGCGCTACGCGCCACCCCTCCTTAGTCAGGGAGTCAAACCACCCCGGCGCTACGCGCCACCCCTCCTTATCCAAGGAGGGGAATCCAAGCCCGCCGACATTGGCGGCAACGACCCGCGATTATCTCCGTGCCTGCTTCGCTGAAGTTCTGCATAT
>JAUPTV010000138.1 GCA_030917925.1 Pseudomonadota bacterium | reverse complement strand
GCCGCCCGCTATCCCTCCCCGCCCTAAAGGGCGAGGTTTCTCGCGGAAAATCTTGATGAAGTCACGATCCAGGCTGGAAGTTGAATTCCCGAATGGGGCAGCTTCCAAGTGGGGGAGTCCGGGCCACCGGCTCCGCTACCCGCTAATGAAAGTCATCCTGTTTTCAGGAAAAATCCGGGTTAGAAACTAGAATGTATACTATCCATATTTATCCGCAAACAGGGGTTACGGTCATGCATCCAATACGTCAACTGATTAGCGCCGGGGGATTGTGCCTTGGCCTGATTTTAGCGGGCTGCAACAACTCCGATTCCTCGCCCCCGCCGCCCGTACCCACGACGGACACCCCCAATATTCTGTTCGTCATTCTGGATGATGTGGGCATCGATCAATTTCGCAGCTTCGGCTACGGTGGCCTGACTCCCCCGGCCTTGCCCAACATTGACCAGATTGCCGATTCCGGCATCCAGTTTCGAAATACCTGGTCCATGCCGGCCTGTTCGGTGAGCCGCTCGGTCTTTTTCAGCGGGCGTTTTCCGCTACGCACCAACCTGTTCGCGGCGCTAGGCCCTGACGATTTGGCAAACTCCATGCTTTCGCCTTGGGAGATGACGCTGCCGAAGTTGTTGAAACAGCGCAATTACCAGAGCGCTCTGTTTGGGAAGTTCCATGTGGGTTTGCAGGGCAATAATCCCTATGGCGACGCCATGCCCGCATCATTGGGCTGGGACTATTTCTCGGGTTGGCTGGACGAAACCGGGGATCCATCGTCTATCGACACCACTGCTGGTGGCGTCGGCCAGCCGGGCGCTTATGCCTGCGGGTATGTTCCCGGCCTTCAGAATGGTGGTGCCGATGAGGGCGCTTGTTACGCCGGGGATGGCAGTTGCCAGTTTCTGGCCGGGACGGAGGCTAATCCCCCTGGTCGCGCTTGCCGGGACGGCGGCGGCATCTTCGATCCCAATCAGGGATGCCAGACACCGCGTCCAGCCTACATCGACTTCAGCCGGATGAGCGCGCATTACGTTTCTCCGCTGGTGATCAATCATCCTGATGGCACCGTCGAGCGGACGCCGCTGACCGATATTCGCGCCCGCACGTTCCGTGGCAGTACGCTCATCGACTCGGCGATTGAATGGATCAAGCAGCGCCCTGCCAACCAGCCTTGGATGGCTACGGTCAGTTTTGCCACCGTGCACACACCGCTACAAGCGCCGCCATTAGCGCTGTTGCCAGCCGACGCAAACGATACCAATGGGTTGAATTGTGCGGATGCGCGGGATTTTCCCACTCTGAGCAACCAGATGATCGAAGCCCTGGATGCCGAAGTCGGGCGCTTGCTGGTTGAAACCGGTCTCGCCGTGCGCCTGGCCGATGGCGCGCTGCAATACCATCCAAATAACACCAATACGGTAGTCGTTATCGTCAACGATAACGGCACCCTCGGCTATACGGTCAAGCAGCCCTTCGATCCTTCGCGATCAAAAGGTACTCCCTATCAAACCGGTGTCTGGACGCCGCTGATCGTCGCTGGACCCTTGGTGGCGCAACCTGGCCGCGAAGTCGCGCACATGACCAACATCGCGGATCTCTACCAATTGTTCGGTGAAATTGCCGGGATTGATGTACACAAGAGCGTGCCGCGAAAGGTCGATGCCGTGTCGATGTTGCCCTATCTCACTGATCCGGGGCAGAACGGCATCCGCGAGTGGAATTTCACTCAGATCGGTCTGAATCTGCAAGCCAACGGGGCGCTGAACGGACCCTGCCAATTCAGCAATAGTTGCTCGCATATTCCCGTGACCAAAGGGGTTTGCGAGGACAACGCCGGGGTCTGGTTCGGCCAGGGCGCTGACGGCATTTCCGGAGGCGTCCCTATCCCGGCGGAGGGCTTTAAACATTGCTGTGAGGTGCAACAGTGGCTGGCGGCGCAGAATCCGCCACAACCGACGCTTGCCGTTTTTCCACAAAGCGGGGTTGCGGTCAGGAATGCCAGTTATAAGCTGGTGCGTAACAGCACCAAGGATTACGACCCGACGGCTAACGCCTGTGTGGACATCGAAAGCGATGAGCTTTACGAGATCAATCAAAACATACCGTTGCCGCAACTCGATACTGCAGAAGCCCTGTTGATACGGCCCTTTACGGCGGATCAGCAAGCGAATTACGAGGCTTTATCGGGGCAACTCGCCGCCATTCTCGCCTCTCAGCCGCCTTGCCTTGGCGATGGTAATAGCGATGGGGTCGTCGATAACCAGGACGTTACTGATTTTCACGCCATGCAGGCCCAGTCCGGCGGTCGATCCAGTTGGTATGACTTTAATCTGGACGGGCTGACCGACGCCGCTGATCTTGGAATCATTCAGCAGCACCTGGGCAGCAACTGTGTGGAGTAGGGTTCCTCAGTATCCGTGACGAGTATTTCCCGGCCAGCCAGACCGGGGGACATTCCGAACCACCCCGGCGCTGCGCGCCACCCCTCCTTGGCCAAGGAGGGGAATTCAGAAATCCAGCAATCCAGCAATCATTGGGAAAGATACTATGAGTGAGGTGGTCAGGCTTTATTACCCCGATCCACGCATTGCTGTCGTGGTCATGGAAGATCGCGCCCACAGCAATCTGTTCAGTCGGCCACTGGTTGAAGGCTTGTTGGAAAGCTTCGCAGCGATTGCCGGAAATCCAGCGATTCGGGCAGTCGTGGTGCATGGTTACGACTCGCTGTTCTGCACCGGGGGTACTCAGGAAGAATTGCTGGCAATTGTCGAAGGGCGATTGCAATTCAGTGATTTGCCGCTGTATCGGCTGTTTATGGACTGTGAGATACCCGTCATTGCCGCTATGCAGGGTCATGCGCTGGGCGGCGGATTGATGATCGGTTTATTTGCTGATCTGGTGCTGCTGGCTGAGGAATCGCTATACAGCGCCAATTTCATGAAATACGGCTTTACCCCCGGTATGGGCGCTACGGTTATTCTGCCCGCCAAACTGGGGTCGGCGCTGGCGCAGGAAATGTTGCTGACTGCCCGAGGCTACCGTGGCGGTGAACTCCGCCAGCGCGGTGCGCCCTTTCCGATTCTCAAGCGCCAGGACGTTATCCCCGCTGCTCTGGACATGGCCCGCGATCTCGCAGAAAAGCCACTGATTTCGCTGAAATTGCTCAAACAGCGTCTGACTGCCGAGTTAAGAAATGCGCTCCCGGAGGGCATCGCCGCTGAACTGGAGATGCATGAGGTCAGCTTCGCTCAACCGGAAGTCCGGCAACGCATTGAAACCCTGTTTGGACGATGAGCCATCGTGAATAATCGACTTCTACCCATCCACTCATCCGGCTCGCGACTTTCCGGTCAGGGCAATATGCTGCCAGTGGTTAAAACATTCGGGTTATTGCTAAAGGGGTTGTTGCTACTGGTGCTGCTCAGCGGACAACTGGGCCGGGCGGAAGATCCGCCAACACTGACGTGGCACCGGATGCAATTTCCACCCGCCTTTATCCTGGCTGGCGTGGCGCAAGGCCAGGGTTTTGGCGACGAGCTGTTGCGGATGCTGGCCAACCGGCTGCCTCAATACCATCATCGCTGGGTAGCAGCGCCGCTGGAACGTGTGCTGGAGCGCGCCGGCTCCGCTGAACATGGATTGACCTGCGCTGGCGCCATGTTGCAAACGGCGGAGCGCGAAGTCTGGCTACGCTTTTCCAACCCCTTTCTGACAACGCCGCCGAACGGCATGATTGTCCGGGTCAACGATCTGGGTCGGTTTGAGTCTTTCATTCAGCAAGGTCGTCTGACCCTGGGGCCGCTGTTGCAAACCGGGAAATTTGTGATCGGGATTACCCGTCAACGCAGTTATGGTGCTCCTCTAAATCGACTGCTGGCGGCTCATGCCGGACGGCCCTATTTATTTGAAAAATCAGGGCAAGGCGCGGGTAATGCACTGTTGTCCGACCTAGCGGCTCAGCGCGGCGTTGATGGAGTGATTGCCTACCATTTGGAAGCGGCTTACTGGCGCGAGGTCAGCCACAGTCCGGTTGCGCTGCGCTTCCTGCCCATCGCTGAAGCAGTAGAGCACGAACAGTGGCGCATTGCCTGCTCGCGCACCCCGCAAGGTGAGCAGGCGATTGCCGCTATTAATCAGGTACTGGCTGATCTGGAATTTCGCCAGGCGTATTTGCGCACCTACGACGGCTGGCGGGAACGGCTGGCTGATCAATTACCAGGCGCTCCCGAACGCTTGTCCGACGTTGCGCCATGAAAGCGCCCCGCCCTCTGGCGAAGGTTTTACTGCGTAACATGGTAGTGGCGTATCTGATCTTTGCCGCTATCCTGACCAGCGCTGAATTGTATTTTGAGCACCGTAATGCCCGGCAGGAAATTACCCGAACGCTGGAATGGCTGGCGAACACTTTCGCGCCCGGTGCCGCCAATGCGCTTTGGGATTATCAACACGATCTGTTGCGGTCACTGGCAGTCGGGATTGGCGAACACCCCATGACGGTAGCGGTAGAGATCCGCGATCTACAGGGTCGGATGAGCGCCGATTACCAAACCGATCACCACGGCCAACCGTCGACCAGTCTGGTGATACAGAAGACGCTCTATCATCATACTGAGGGCGGTCATAAGGAGGCGCTGGGAACCTTGCGGATTGCGTCCAGCGAGGCGATTCTCATCCGGCATTTGCAAGATCAGGCATTAGCGATAGGTTTATGGATTACCGCGCAGTTGATTTTTCTTGGTGGCATTCTGGTTGTACTGATGCGACGGCTGATTGTCGCACCGCTCACTGACTTTTCCGGGGAAGTGCGTCAGCGCATGACGGACCAGTGGCAACAACCTATCGATGTGGGCCGGATAGAAATTGCCGAAATCGCCTTGTTGCAGCAGGGCTTCAACCAACTGCTGGGCCAAATTGCCGACCATCAGGCTTCGATCGACGCCGCCAACGCTGAACTGGAGCAACGAATTGCTGAACGGACTTTGAATCTGGATCAGCGAAATCAGGAACTGGTGCAGGAACATGCGCTGATTCTGGCGCTGGTACATTCCTTTCCTGGTTTTGTCTGTGTACTCAGGGACACGGGCCAGATTCTTATGGCCAATTCACCGGTTGAATTATTAATGGGCCATCCGGGCGTTGATCTGACTGGGCAGCCCTGGCAAGACTTGCTGAGCCAGTCCAGGGCGGATCATCCCCTGCTTGAATTATTTGAGGACATTAAAAAAACCGGAAGATCGGCCATGCAGGCCAGTTTGGCGGATAGCTTCGGACAGGAGCGCGTCTACCAGTTTGAAGGATTGCGGATTGGCGGGGATACTGAGGCGCGAATCATGATGGTTGGCGTTGATGTCACTAAGCAGCATCGGGAGAAATTGCATCTGCAGCATCAAGCTTTTCATGATCGCCTGACCGGACTGCCCAACCGGGCTTTGCTGTTGGAGCGCCTGGAGCAGACTATCGTTGCTGCTACCCGTCAGAAGGCCTCTTTCGGTTTGGCTTTTGTTGATCTTGACCACTTTAAGCCGATTAACGATTCCGCCGGGCATGAAGCAGGGGATGCGGTGTTGCGGGAGATCGCCAACCGGTTGCGCCAATGTGTCCGTGAGAGCGATACCGTGGCCCGCCACGGCGGTGATGAATTTGTTCTGCTATTGTTAAGTAGCACCGAGCAGGGGTTGCAGCGAATCGCTAACGCCGTTCTGAACGCCGTTACACAACCGATTGCCTGGCGCAATACCCAATTTATGGTCAGCGCCAGTATCGGTCTCGCGATATTCCCGCAGGACGGCAATAATATCAAACAACTGCTTGATGCGGCAGATACGGCAATGTACCGGGCCAAGCAGGCGGGACGCAATCGGGCGGATTTTGTGAGTCGACCGGGAACTTCTTAAAAAAAATCAAGTTGGCAAAAAATACGGTTTTTATTATGATGATAAAAGTAGTGATCTAATATCTTGGAAAAGGGGAAAATTAATGTTAAAAAAACTCGTGTCCATCATTTTTCAAATGACTATGGGGATAGTTTTTCTCATGGGAACTGCCATAAGCGAAGTGAGAACTATTTTATTAAGTGAAGAAGGCCAATGGCCACCTTATACCTATGAATCGGAAGGGACCGCTACGAAAGGTCTATCTTTTGAACTTATGGCAGAAATATTTCATCGGTTGCAGATCCCCTACGAATTAAAGTTATACCCACAACAGCGTTGTATTGAACAGATGAAAAGCGGTGAGCGCGATGCGATAACGCTCATCAGTAAGAATCCGGATCGTGAGGAATTTTTGGAATATACCGTTCCAATTGTCCAATCATTTGGATTAATTTACTACAGTGCTAGCAGGCCACAACCGATTCAATGGGAAACGTTTGCTGATCTGCAATCCTATAAGATTGGTGTTGTAGCAGGACACAATTATGGCAAAGCCTTTAATAAGGCCAGAGAACAGTATCAATTCCGGGTTGAGAGCGTTATAAAAATAGAACAAAACTTTGAAAAATTGTTGAATGGAAGAATTGATATCATGCTGGCAAATCAAGATGAAGTCAGCGCGATGATCAAGAAAAACCCGCATTACCAGGACAAGATTCGTGCGGCGGATAAGCCCTATATTGATTATGCTTACCATATTGGATTTTCCAGAAAATCAGAAGCCCGTCAACTGGTTCCATTGATTAATCAAGTGATTTTAAAGATGAAAGTTGATGGGACGCTGACGCAAATTTTGGAAAGACACCTGCGCTGAATGTAACCGTTCACCCCCCTCCCGGCCCTCCCCCACAATGGGGGAGGGAGTCTTACAGGACCCCACTGTTATGAGCAAAGTTTGTATCTTTCCCGGCCAGGGCGCACAACGGGTTGGCATGGGCAAGGCGCTGTTCGAGCGCTATCCGCAACTGGAAGCCGAAGCTTCGGCCATTTTGGGCTATTCACTGCGGCGGCTCTGTCTGGAAGACCCGGAACGCCAACTTGCGCAAACCCGTTATACCCAACCGGCACTGTATGCGGTGAACGCACTGAGCTATCGGCAATATCTCGATGACGGTGGCGCACTGCCCGCTTACACCGCAGGTCACAGCCTCGGCGAATACAACGCCCTGCAAGCGGCTGGCGTATTCGACTTTGCGACCGGCCTGCGCTTGGTGCAGAAACGTGGGGAATTGATGGGCCGGGTCAGCGGCGGGGGAATGCTGGCGGTGATCGGCCTGCATCCGTTGCGGAGTCGCGAAGTCCTCGACGAGGCGCGACTGCACAGCATTGATGTCGCTAATTTCAACACCTATGAGCAAGTCGTGCTGGCCGGTCCCCGCGAGGCGCTCGATCAGGCGTCACCGCGCTTTGAAGTGGCCGGGGCGCGCACTATACCGCTCAATGTCAGCGCCCCGTTCCATTCCCGGTACATGGCTGACGCTGCGCGGGACTTTGCCGCCTTTCTCGCCAGTTTCACCTTTCAGTCGCCACGCTTTCCCGTCATCGCCAACGCCAGTGCGCTGCCCTATACCGCCGATATTCACACCCCTCTGGGTCGGCAAATCGATCAGCCGGTGCGCTGGATTGAGTCGGTGGAATATCTGTTGCGGCAAGGGGCGCAGGACTTTCAGGAAATCGGCGTCGGTCCGGTGCTGACACCGATGATCCAGAAAATTCGGCAACAATCCGCCTTTGCCAGCGTCGCGGAACCGGCTTGATGTCTGCGCCGATCAGGCCGGAAGCGCTGGGCAGCGCCGCTTTCCGCCGCCAGCATCAGGTGAAATACGCCTACGTCGCTGGTGCGATGGCCAAGGGCGT
>JAUPTV010000021.1 GCA_030917925.1 Pseudomonadota bacterium | reverse complement strand
TGGAGAATCCGGCCGTGCAGATATTCGAGAAGAAGGCTAAACCTACGGAAACTGCTGCGCCGCAACCAGTACCTACAGAAACCGCCGCGCCGAAACCAGTACCGACGGTAACAAAAAAGGTTGTCGCCCCCCCCACCGGAAAGTTCAACAACAGCGCCGACGATCAACGCACAAAAACCGGTGCTCAAATTGCGGAAACCGGCGGCGTAAACTGGCGATAATCGGCTGTCTCGCCGCGCCTGGCGTCTGTTTAATCACAGGCGCTAAACGCGGTGTCAGCTCGTGCGTTTAACGCCAATAAAAATTCAGGCGGGATTGCTGTCTGCCGCCAATCCGCACCGCCTGTCGGTGCATCTGACCAACAGCCTCGACATCCACGGTATAAGCGCCCGGCGGCAGTTGCGCAAAGAACCAGGGACCTCGCGATTGCGCCTTGAGGACTATCCCGCCTCGGGCATCCATAATATTCACCCCCACATCCGCCAGATAATCGCCGCTGCCCTGCATCGCGAACAACAACCGCAGACTAAATTGCGCGGACAGGGCATTCAGTTCAGCACGTTCGCCCTCCCCTATCCCGCCCGACGCATAGCGAATTCCCTGGCTTTCCTGAATCTCAATCAAACCACTCGCAGGCAACCAACCGGGGCCGCTATCCATCGCCCACTCCGCCTCGGGAGGCATCGCCGCCGAACCCGAATATGGCATGGTACGCGGTGGCACAACTGGAGCGGGTTCATATCCACCGGGCTGGGTGTAAGGCTGAATATCTCCTTCCGGCGGGGGTTGCCGGGGCGAACCGTACAAAAGCGGCGGTTCCCGCAACGGCGGCGGGTAAGCCGGGGGAGCGCTATCACTCTGCTGCGCACTGGCCCACGGCATCCACCCACTGCTCAGCGCCAACACCATCAAACTCATCTGATACCTCTTCGCCATGGCTGCTCTCCTTGAATTTCATTGACCGATTTTGACCGATTTTTAGAGTCAATGGCGAAGGGTTTAATTCCCACATCAGATCAACCACCCGTCGGCGCGTATTGCTGACGCATGACCTTCTTATCGAGTTTGCCGACGCTGGTTTTCGGAATCGCGTCCACGAACAGCACCCGGTCTGGAATCCCCCACTTGGAAATCATGCCTTGGTCCGCGAAATTTTGAAGCCAGGTACGCATCATAACGGCATCGACCTCCTGCCCCGGCTTAACCACTACCAGCGCCAACGGCCGTTCCCCCCACTTGGGATCAGGGACGCCCACGACTGCCGCTTCTGCCACTGCCGGGTGCTTGAGAATCAGATCCTCCAGTTCCAGCGAGGAAATCCATTCACCGCCAGTCTTAATCACATCTTTCAACCGGTCAGTAATCTTCAGATAACCTTCGGCGTCAATCACGCCAATATCGCCGGTATGCAGATAGCCGCCACGCCAGAGCTGTTCCGAATTCTGCGGGTCTTTGAGATAACCCTGTGTCAGCCACGGACTGCGCACTACCACCTCGCCCTGACTCACGCCATCATGCGGGACGTCATTCATCTCCGGGTCGACGATCCGCAAATCCACCATGGGAATGGGTAGACCCGTTTTGCAGCGAATCTCCAGTTGCCGCTCCTCATCCCAATCCTGCATGTGCGGCTTGAGTTGCGCGAAGACCAGCAGCGGGCAGGTTTCCGACATACCATAAGCCGAGAAAATATCCACGCCCCGACGACGCGCCTGCCGGGCCAGCGCTTGCGGCATCGCGGCACCGCCAATAACCACCTTCCAGCGCGACAGGTCGGTTTCCTCAATCTTCGGGCTGGACAACAGCATTTGCAGAATGGTCGGCACGCAATGGGAAAAGGTCACACTCTCGCGCTGAATCAGGTTTAACAACTGCTCCGGGACATAGCGCCCCGGATAAATCTGCTTGACCCCCAGCAGCGTCGCCACATAGGGAATTCCCCAGGCGTGAACGTGGAACATCGGCGTAATCGGCATGTACACATCATCGCGATTAAAACGCCCCTGACCGGTTCCAGCCAGCGCCGAACCGGCTGCCAAGGTATGTAGCACCAGTTGCCGATGGCTAAAGTAGACGCCCTTGGGCAGACCGGTCGTGCCGGTAGTGTAAAACGTGGTGGCGCGAGCATCTTCGGAGAAGTCCGGGAATTTGTAGCCGGGATCGCCAGACGCCAACAACGCTTCATACTCGGCGGCTATCTCCAGCGTGGTGGCCGGAATCTGACCGGTATCGTTCAGCAGCACCAGTTTTTTAACCGGTTCAATGCGGTCGCGAATCATCTCCAGAATGGGCAGGAACTCGGTATTCACCAGAATCACATCATCCTCGGCGTGATTGATGGTGTAGAGAATCTGCTCCGGGGACAGGCGAATATTGATCGTATGCAGCACCGCGCCCATCATCGGCACGGCAAAAAAGCATTCCAGATAACGGTGGCTGTCCCAGTCCATGACCGCTACGGTATCGCCGGGCCGAACCCCCAGTCCCGCCAGACCGCTGGCCAGCCGATGGATGCGCTCGCTTAGTTCCTGATAGGACTGGCGCTTGAAATCACCGTACACAATCTCCTGATTGGGGAATTGGCGAACCGGGTTATCCAGCAGATTCTTGATCAACAGGGAATGGTAGTAAGCGGATGGGGTGCGTTCGATGGCGCGTGCCGACATGATTAAGGAACTCCTCACAGGGTCGCGATTAAGGCGCTGGCGATTCAATGGTCGAGAAGCCGTCACCGGCTCCAGTGATTGAATATCCAGTGTAGCTCAACCGCATGTTCCATGACTCAATCCGTATGCGCGATGATATACGCCTTAATCGCTGCGGCATCCGCATCGCTGATTGCAAAGCGTTGCGGCAAGGCTTCGATATTCTCATAACCGACTGGACGTTCCGGGGATCGGCCCAGCGCCTCGATAATCGAGTCCTCGAATTTCACGGGCAGCGCCGTTTCCAGGCAGATCAGCGGTACGCCCTCCTCGCGGTATTCCAGCCCGACTTTCACGCCATCGGCCGTATGGGTATCAATAATCATTCCGGATTCTGCGTAAATCCGGCGAATCGTCGCCATACGGTTCTGGTGGGTGCTGGAACCGGTGACAAAGCCGGATTCCCGCACGGTCTGGAAATAGGGGGTATTGGACAGATCGAAATAGCCCTGCGTATCCACCTGCCGCCACAATTCCCGCACTATCGCCGGATCACGCCCCACCGCATCGAAGATGAACCGCTCAAAATTCGACGCTTTGGAAATGTCCATTGACGGGCTGCTGGTCTGCGCCACCTGGTCGGTCGCTCGCACCCGGTAAACGCCGGTGCGGAAGAACTCATCCAGCACGTTATTTTCATTGGTGGCCAGAATCAGCCGCCGGATCGGCAGACCCATGCGTTTGGCGATATAACCGGCGCAGATATTGCCAAAATTACCGGACGGTACCGCGAAAGAGACTTCCTGATCGTCGCGGGTGGTCACCGCCAGCCAGCCTTTAAAATAATAGACAATCTGTGCCGCTACTCGCGCCCAATTGATTGAATTGACTGTGCCAATCGCGTAGCGGGCTTTAAATTCTGCATCGTTGCTGACCGCTTTAACCACATCCTGACAATCATCGAATACCCCGCGCACCGCAATATTGAAAATATTGGGATCGGGCAGTGAAAACATCTGCGCGGTCTGGAACCGGCTCATTTTCTGATGCGGCGAGAGCATGAAGACGCGAATGCCACGCTTGCCGCGCATGGCGTACTCGGCGCTAGAACCGGTATCGCCGGAGGTCGCGCCCAGAATGTTCAAATGACCGCCCGTTTTCACCAAGGCGTATTCAAACAGATTGCCCAGCAGTTGCAGCGCGATGTCCTTGAACGCCAGCGTCGGGCCATTGGACAGTCCCAACAGCCACACCCCGTCACTTAATGCTGTTACTGGAGTGATCGCCTCAGTGTGGAACGCTTCAACGGTGTAGGTTTTATCCATCAACGCCCGCAGGTCATCAGCGGGAAGATCATCCGCAAATTTGCGCAGAATGGCAAACGCCAGATCCGGGTAGGACAACCCGCGCCATCCGGCCAATTCGCCGGGGGCCAGGGTCGGATACGTTTCTGGCAGGGTCAGACCGCCATCCGGGGCCAGGCCGCCCAGCAGAATATCGGAAAATGTGGCGGGGGCCATACCGCCCCGGGTGCTGACATAGCGCATCTGGAAAGTCCTCGAAAAGCGCGGAAGGTACAAGGGTTTTATGGCCCATTGTACCTGTCTGCTTCCCCTATTTCCCCGCCTTTGCCATTTCCGCCATAATCAGTTGCGTCCATGCTCCGGAGCCGGGTAGATTCTGGCCACCATCCGCAACGATCAGCGTTCCAGTAATGTAGGACGCCAGCGGCGAAGCCAGGAATACGCTGAGTTGGCCAATATCATCCGGGGTGCCGAACCTGCCGAGCGGAATCATTTTTTTCAACTTGTCCGCGCTGCCTTCCGGCACCAGGCGACGCACGCCTTCCGTGCCTTCAATCGGTCCCGGCGCAATACTGTTGCAGCGAATGCCAAACCGCCCCCATTCCAGCGCCAGATTGCGCATCATCTGATCGATGCCGGCCTTGGCCGCGCCGACATGGACCTGGAAGGCGTAGGGCATAAACGCTTGACCGGCGGAAATAAAAATGATGTTGCCACGGGTTTCCTTGAGTTGCGCAAACGCCGCTCGGCAGGTGTGGAAGGAACCGAGCAGGTCAATGTCCATCACCGACTTGAAGCCATTGGGGCTGATCTGTTCCGCCGCCAGCGGGAAGTTGCCCGCCGCGCCGCAAATCAGCGTATGGATCGGTCCCAATACCTCCCGGCAACCCAACATAGCGAACTCCAGCGCCGGATAGTCGCGCACATCGGCGGAATGGGTGGACACTTGCGCGCCGAGCGCCTGCAATTCAGCAGCAGCGGCATCCAGCTTGTCCTGCGACCGGCCAACAATGCCGAGATTGGCACCCACCGCCGCGAAATTGCGGGCAATGCCCAGATTGATGCCGCTACTGCCGCCCGTGATGAAGACGGTTTTACCCTGGAACAGGTCTTTCGCAAAACAAGAGGTGATCGTCATGGGGCTTCCTTTGAAGTTGGGGAATTCAACTTTTCCAGTTTAAGCAAAAACCGGCAAGCACATCTGGCACGGTTTGGCTAATATGCGCCGTCATATCGGCTTTTCCAATTCATTATGAAGAATACGCAGAATGCTCAAGAACACGTTCGATCACTCTTCCATCCGGGATCTCATCATCATCGGGGCTGGCGTCAGCGGTCTGAGCATGGCCCAGGATGCGGCCCGTGCTGGATTGAATACGCTCATTCTGGAACAGGACGCCCGGCCCGGCGGCTGCCTGCATTCACACCGCTTCACCGGTGAACGGGATGGCTTCTGGCTGGAACTGGGCGCGCACAGCGCCTTCAACTCCTATGGCCATTTACTGGCTCTGCTGGAAGCCGCCGGGGAGTTGAGTCGCCTGCAACGCCGCGCTAAAGTCAGTTTCCGCATGTACGCTGACGACGCGGTGCGCAGCATTCCCTCGCAGCTTTATTTTTCCGAACTGTGGCTGGCACCGTTCCGACTCCTGGGATCGAGCAAGACCGGACGCAGCGTCGCGGATTACTTCGGCCATCTTGTCGGTCCCCGCAATTACACCGCCGTGTTTGAACCGGCGTTTAGCGCGGTCATCTGCCAACCCTCCAGCGAATTTCCCGCCGACAGTCTGTTCAACGCCCGTCCCCGCCGCAAGGACGTCCCGCGTGGTTTCACGCTGGCTGGTGGTTTGCAAACGATAGCGGACATTTTCGCCCGGCAACCCGGCGTCAACCTTGAATTCGGCCAGACCGTGCAGGAAATTCAGCACGATAGGGATCACTTCCTGGTGCGCACCAGGAGCGACGAATACCTGACCCGTTCGCTCTGCCTGGCCACACCGGTCAACATCGCGGACTGCCTGCTCCAAAGCCCCTTCCCGGCACTGGCTGAACGACTGGCGGAAATTTCCATCGCGAGGGTGGACAGCGTGGGGGTTGCGGTTCCGAAGTCGGCGTTGACATTGCCGCCGGTGGCTGGACTCATTGGCCGAAACCAGGCGTTTTACTCGGTGGTGTCGCGGGATACCGCGCCGGATGAACGCTACCGGGGCTTTACTTTCCACTTTCGGCCCGGCGTTCTGGATGAGGCTAGTCAACGGGATTGCATCGCCCGGACGCTTAACCTGCCGCGTGAATTACTGACCACGGAAAATGTCGTCAGCAAGGCCAACCAATTACCCGCTTTGCGCGTGGGGAACAGCGAACGCATTCGGGATATCGACCGGATGTTGGCGGGAACCCGGTTAGCGTTGACCGGCAATTATTTCACCGGAGTCGCTATTGAGGATTGCGTGGCCCGCTCACGTCAGGAATGGGTGCGGTTGCAAGGGGAAGGGCATTAGGGGCGACCGGCTGATCGCCCCTGGGCAGGTCTTGCAATCTTTCGGGGGCTAAAAAATCGGAGACAGCGTAGTCGTTTCGCCAGCCGGCGCGGACAGATCCTCGCCAGCACACCAGATTTCATCGTTAATCAGGAACTTGAACTTGACTGGACCTTCAATCGACTCGTTCGTGGTCCAGACCCAGACATCGTTCTCGACGTTTTTCATCAAGACGCCGGCTTCCCAGTTCAGGCCCGCGCCATCGCCGCGAATGTACAGTTTGTTGCCGTAGCCGACATCGTACTTGGCGACGACCACGGTGACCACCGAATCGGCATGTTTTGAAGCTGCCGCTTTGGATGTGGTCTTGGTGGATTTCTCCTTGCCATGCGCAGCGGGTTTCTCAGCCACTTTGGCCGGAGCCGCCGGTTTCGGTGCGGCTTTAACGGGCGCAGCCGGTTTTTCCTCTACCTTGGCTGGAGCTGGTTTCGCCGCTTCCACCGCCTTGGCTGGAGCGGGATCTGGCGCTGGTTTCGCCGCTTCCACCGCTTTGGCAGGCGTCGGCGCAGGAGTGGGTACAGGTTTCGCCGCTTCTGCCGCCTTAGCTGGAGCTGGTTTCGCCGCTTCTACTACCTTAGCTGGAGCAGGTGTGGGCGCCGGAGCCGGTTTCGCCGCTTCTACCGCTTTAGCAGGCGCTGCTGGCGGCGCATTGACGATCTCAGTCTTGCTGGCAGGCTTGGCGGGTTCGGTCTTGACCGGAGTTCTGGTCGGTTCTTTCTTCTTCGACATGAATCATTCCCCTGAATCGGTTGATGAATTTCAAAGCGTCACCGGCGATTGGGTTAACGCTGCACTCGGTTGAGTCTAACCCAAATTTGAAGCAGTCTCTACGCTAAAAGCACTCTGAATGGCGTGAAATCGCTCTGTCACTATCCAATTTAGCGTATTCATTCACGGGTTTCGCCACGATGAGCGACTTGATCCGGTTAATGCTCCAACCCATCGACGAACTTGACCTTGCCGAAAAACCCATCCGCAGTCAGGTAGCGGAGGTCGGCTAAGTGGTATTCGGGAATGACCCGGTTTAAATGGGCCAGGTAGGCATCTACACGGGTGTCATCGTCTTTCATTTTATCGGCCTTGGTCTTGGTTCGTGATTGACGCCGAACACCACGATCAGGTCATCGGGGTTAAGTACAAAGCCTTCGCTTTTGAGGTACACGTCCTGAGCGCGGCAGAGGAATCAGTGGGCATAGGCTATCCATCTGCTCAGTCAAAAGGGAAAATCGGCACAGCGCCGACAACCAGTGACGCTCGCGAAGGCGCGGCGGGTGTGGATCGCGGGTGGCAAGCTGCCTGCGTCACGGAGCGCCATGATCGAAGCCAGATCGTCGGTAAGCCACGGCAATTTAATCAGTCCCACTGACGGCAAAGGCCGGTTACCTGTACTCCTGACCTGACGCACCCAGACATCGCCGCACACCGTGCATTGGCGAATGACTAATCCATCGGTTCCCAACACCCGGCAGGCGACAATCGGAATCCGGTAACGACGCAATTCAGCGACTGCGATCTCAATGTTGCGCTGGCCGATGGCGTAATCCGGGCTGCCGGTTCCCAGAACGCAAGCGCCGCCAAACAGCTTAGCCTGAATGGAACCGAGATGACTACCGAGTTTGAGCATACAGCGAATCAATTCCGGTACGGCGATATCGCCAAAGCGGAATGAATAGTCGCCCTCCGGTGGGCAGTTGGGCAGGATGAAATGATTCATGCCGCCGAACCGTAAGCGCCAGTCCCACAGACAGACCGCGATACAGGATCCCAGCACGGTGCCCAAAAACTTCGTCTGGCGGTCGCAGCACAGTTCCCCAGGCAATAAATTTCGCATCGGCGACGGTAACCGGACATCAGCGGAAAGGTTCCGCATCAAGTGCGCTCACGCATTGCGCAATTGCGCAAAATATCATCACGAATCCGGGATAAGGGCAGCACACTACGCGCCGCTCCCAGCTTGATCGCCTCGCGCGGCATGCCAAACACGATACAGGAGGACTCATCTTCAGCAATGGTGTGACCTCCGGCCTGCATCATCTCCAGCAAACCCCGCGCCCCGTCGTCGCCCATGCCGGTCATGATCACGCCGACCGCATTAGCCCCTAAATACTGCGCAGCGGATCGAAACAGCACATCCACTGAAGGTCGATGCCGACAGACCAGCGGACCATCGCGCACTTCGACAAAATAGCGGGCACCGCTGCGCCGAATCAGCGTATGCCGATTTCCTGGGGCGATCAGAACCTGGCCGCGCAGGATGGTGTCGCCGTCGCAGGCTTCCTTGACCGTCACCGCGCACAAGCTGTCGAGACGGCGGGCAAACGCCTCGGTGAATTTCTCGGGCATATGCTGGACGATGACCGTACCGGGGCTGTCATCGGGGAAACTTTCCAGCAACTCACGCAAAGATTCAGTACCGCCGGTAGAAGCGCCGATACAAACCACGGTCTCCGTGGTCCGGGTCATAGCGGCATTCGATCGCCGGTGCGGCGGGGGCAGGATGACATCTGCTGTGAGCTTGGCTGAATCTAGTCGCCGCTTGTCATCCGACGGGGAAGGCGTTGAAGCAGACCGGTGCCGCAAGCGGGCCGCGGCCGCCGCCTTGATCGCATCGCAGACCCGAATGCGCGCTTCCAGCAGGAATTCACGCGACCCAATGCGCGGCTTCTGGATGACATCAACCGCCCCCGCTTCCAGCGCCTCCATCAATGTGTGGGTGCCCTCGCCGGTCAGCGAGGAACACATCACTACCGGGACCGGCCGTTGTTGCATGATCTTGCGCAGGAAGGTAAGGCCATCCATGCGCGGCATCTCAACGTCCAGAATGATTACATCCGGCATTTCCTGAGCGATTAATTTGGCGGCGGCGTAAGGATCAGCGGCTGCGCCCATCAATTCCAGATCCGGATCAGCGCCGATAATTTCTTTCAGCGTCTCGCGCACCGACGCCGAATCATCGACAGTCAATACCCTGATTTTCTTCGTCATCACGTTTACCCAATTCGCACTTTAGACCCGAACGTACACCGTGGACGCCACTTGACAGAGTGGCAGATCGAGGTCAGCAATGGTTTCCGAATGGCCCATGAACAAGTATCCCCCATGGGTAATGCTTCGGCAAATGCGACTGAGTACTCCGGCCCGCACCACCGCGTCAAAGTAGATGATCACATTGCGGCAGAAGACGACATCCTGAAGGTGCGGCAAATGGTATTCCGCGTCCATGAAATTCAACTGCTGAAAGTCGATCTGTGCCCGCACTTCCGGCGCGATGCGGATCAATCCATTGGTGCGGTTCCGGCTTCTCAACAGATAACGGCGACGCACCTCCAGGGGAATGGGGTCCGCCATCTCTTCGGAGTAAATGGCTTTGGCGGCAGTCTGCAAGACCGTTGTGCAGATATCGGTCGCCAGGATACGGAAACGCAACCCCGGCCATGCGGTTTTTTGTTCAGCCAGCACCATGGCCAGTGTGTAGGGTTCAGCGCCGATTGAGCAACCGGCGCTCCATACCCGCAGCGGTTGCGTCATGCCCACGCCACGCCCGATCAGATCAGGCAACGCCTGATCCACCAGAAAATCGAAGTGTTGGGGTTCGCGAAAGAAGTCGGTTTTATTGGTGGTGACCGCATCGATCAGGTCACTCAATTCCTGGTCAAGACCGCCCTGTTCAAACAGAAAGCGGCAATACTCGGCAAAGTTGCGCATACCGCGCTTACGCAAGCGGTGACGTAATCGGCCTTCCAGCATGAGGCGCTTGTTGGCGGGCATTCGGATGCCGGCCTGGTCCTCCACCAGCCGGGCCAAGCGCCGAAACTCGGACTCGGACAGATGGGGCATCTCAAAGACGGAGGTGGATGAAGAAGGCATGGCGGTGTTCAGTCACCATTATTCGCCAGTTGACATCAAATCTTCCATGGCAAACATCTTGTTGAGATTCAACACAATGACGAATCGGCCACGACAGCGACCAATGCCGCGAATGATCTCGGAGCGCCAACGTGAGCCAATATCCGGCGGTGGGGCGACCGCGTTGGAATCGAGCGCAGTCACCTCAAACACGCGATCCGTCAATGCGCCGATCACCAGGGATTTAGCTCCAACCACCACTTCCAACACCATGATGCGGGTGCTGTCGGTAATCTCAGCCGGTGCCATACCGAACTTGATTCTCAGGTCGATGACGGGCACCGCCTCGCCGCGCACGTCGATCATGCCGCGCACGAAAGGCGGCAGATTGGGGATCCGGTTGAACGGACAAAGATCCAGTACTTCGCGGACCTGGGCGACCTGGATGGCGAATGTCTCATCGCCCACCCCGCAAGTCAGGTATTGCACCGACTCATCCAGAATCGGGCGTTTCAGCGATTTTGAAGAGGCTGCTGACAAGGGCATTATGTATTTCCTTCTTCAACAGTTAAGCCGCTGCATCCTGATGGGTCGCGTGCCAGGCTGATTCCTCGGAGGCAAACACTTGATCGATATCCGCAACGATGATGAAATCGCCGTTGCGCTTGCCAATCGCCCGGATGAATTCCGGTCGCCAACGCATCCCGATCCGGGGCGCATCCTCCATCGAATCAATGGGCAACTCTGTCACCTCATAAACCCGGTCGGCCAGAGTGCCCACCAGGGTTGGCTCGCCCTCGATCTGCACTTCAATCACCACAATCCGGGTGTCAGCGGTCGGCGCCGTCGGCACCATGCCAAACTTGACATGCAGATCGGTCACGGTGATAACTTTGCCCCGCACGTCGATCAATCCCTTGATGAAGGGGCGACAGTTGGGAATGCGGGTGATCGACGGCAAATCCAGCACTTCGTGAACCCGCTCGGTTTCGACGGCGAAGATCTCGCTGCCCAGTCCCAGAGTCAGGATTTGCAGCGATCCCCCAGCATTTGCTCGCTCAGTAGCGCTCGAAAGCCGCATCGTCAGCATCTCCACGCGGGTGATGATCGTCGAGATTCAACGCAAAACCTTTGCCACCGTGACCCGGAGCCGGATGCGCATGACCACTCTGCGGTCGGGCCGCCGCGCTAGTGCCGGCAGGATGAGCTTTGCGCTCGACGGGTTTGGGAGCGACAGTCCGTCGCGCTGCGCCTGAAGAGCCGGAATGTCCGGTCCCCCGCTGCGTATGGGCGCTATCGCCTACCGAGAAGAAGGCTATCGTCGATTGCAATTGCTGGGCCTGGGCCGATAACTCTTCCGAGGTCGACGACATTTGTTCAGAAGCGCCGGCGTTCTGTTGGGTGACCTGGTCCAGTTGTTGAATCGCGATGTTGATCTGCTCGGCACCGGTGTTTTGCTCCCGCGAGGCGGCGCTGATTTCGGTGACCAGGCTGGCGGTGCGTTGAATATCCGGCACCAGTTTGGACAGCATCTGTCCGGCTTCTTCCGAAGCGCCGACCGTTTGCGTGGACAGCGTGCTGATTTCGGATGCGGCGGTTTGACTGCGTTCCGCCAGTTTGCGCACCTCGCTGGCCACTACGGCGAAACCCTTGCCATGCTCGCCCGCGCGCGCTGCTTCAATGGCGGCGTTCAGGGCCAGTAGATCGGTCTGACGAGCGATTTCCTGAACAATGGTGATTTTTTCGGCAATGGTCTTCATCGCCGTGACGGCCTTGGAGACTACTTCGCCGCTGCGGTTAGCATCGGCGGCGGACTGGCGGGCGATCTTTTCGGTTTCGCTGGCGTTATCGGCGCTCTGGCGGATGTTGGCGGCCATCTCCTGCATCGATGAGGAGGCTTCCTCCGACGAGGCCGCCTGTTCGGAAGCACCCTGGGAGAGGGTTTCGGCGCTGGCGCTGAGTTCTTCGCTGCCCGCAGCGACATTCTCTGCCGCCGAGGAAACATCAACCACCACCTCACGCAGTCGTTGGACCATGGCGGTCAGATGGCTGATCAGATCGCCGATTTCTTCACGACCCCGATAATCAATCGTCCGCGTCAAATCACCCTCCGCTACCGCCTGGGCCAGCCCGCCAGCCCGCGCTAGACCTCGGCTGATCGTCAGCGAAATCCACAGCGCCACGCCAATGCCGATACCGATGGAGGTCAGCGCCATGCTGATCAGCACTGTGCGCGAGAATGCATAAATCTGGTCCGATTGCTCGGAGGCTTCCTTCATGATGCGCTCGTTAATCACCGCAAGTTCGTTCATCACCGCTTCCAGTTTGTCCGCAAGCTCGCGGTTCTTGCTGGTTGAAATCGCTGTCGCCCGATTGTTGCCATTTTCCAGAGTGAAAGCGCGCACTTTTTGGTCAATCGCGACGAACGCTTCCCAGGCGGCGGTAAAACGCTGCAATTCAGCGCGTTGCGCCGAGTTGGCGCGTTCCCGTATCGTGGTCAATAAGGTCTGGATATCTTGCAGATAGGTTTCGATGTGCTTCTGCTGCTCACGCATTTTGGCTTCATCAGTCAGCAGGATCAGCACCTGTTCCTCGTTTTGAACCCGCAACATTAATTCGGCCAGTTGCGCCAGGAGCGGGCCAATCTGGCCATCTACTCCGACGTTATCCTCTTGCTCACGGGCGCCCTGGACGTTTTTAAGCGCCTTCATCGCCGCCTCAAGCGCCTCATCGCCCTGCCCCAGCGACAAGGCGGTTGCTCTGACGTTGGAATTCAGCATCCCCAGTCGCACGACCTCGGCCTGGGATTTTTGGAGTTCCTCATAGATCGGCAGGAACACTGCCAGCTTCTGGATGCCTTCCTCGGTCGCCAGCTCTCGATAGCGGACCAGCCGGGTTTGTATATCGGCCTGCACCTGTTGAAAGCGAGCGGCATAGGCTTTGATATTTTCATCTTCAGTTTCGAGAATGATATTTCTTTCCAACCGGAGGAGCATACCGAGATCGTTCCGGAGTTCGAGAACCAGCTTGGTTCGCTCGACCGGCCCCGTAATCGTGCTGTCCAGTCGGTCGTTAAGAATACCGAGATTGTTCACCCCCAGATAAGCGGAAGCAGCGGTCAGAATCAGAATCACTGCAAAGGAAACGACCAGTCGGGCCTTGATAGTGAAACGCATGATGTGAGCCTCCAAAAGTCGGAAAGCAGGCCGGGGACTCAGGCAGTTCTGAGCGCGGTCTCGCGTTCACGGGCAAATTTGATCAAATGGGGAATGTCGAGAATGAGCGCGACGCTACCATCGCCCAGAATGGTCGCGCCGGAAAAGCCTTCCAGGTCGCGGTGCAGCCGGCAAAGCGATTTGATCACCGTTTGGTATTGACCGATCACCTGATCCACCACCAGCCCGATCCGCGACTCGCCCAGAGCAACGACGACAACTTTCTGAATATCCGGCGCGACGCCTGGCACGTCCAGCAAGTGGCGTAGCCGGATAAACGCGACGATTTCGCCGCGCAGATTAAGGAAACCACGGCCGCCGGAGTGTTCTTCCTCCTGGCGGGTAAGTTCCACGCATTCCTCGACGACGGACAGCGGCACCACATAGCGTTCATCTTCTATCCGCACCAGCAGACCGTCGATAATGGCCAGCGTCAGTGGCAGTTTAAGGGTGATCGACGTTCCTTTGCCCGCTATGCTCGCGACGTCGATGCTGCCGCGCAGGCTGTCAATGGTTCTTTTCACCACATCCATGCCGACGCCGCGTCCGGAAATGTTACTCACGGTGGCCGCGGTCGAGAAACCCGCTTCGAAGATACAGGCAAAGAGTTCGGCGTCACTCACTTCCTGACCCAGCTGGATCAAGCCGCGCTCCTCGGCCTTGGCGCGCGTGGCGGCGCGGTTGATACCACGCCCATCATCTTCAATGGTAATCAACACCTGCGCACCGGAATGCACCGCCGACAGATGGACCTTGCCGGCAGCCGGCTTGCCCTGCGCCCAGCGTTGTTCAGCAGGGTCAATGCCATGATCGATGGCGTTACGAATCAGATGAACCAGGGGATCTTTGAGGCTTTCAATCACCGTCTTGTCGAGTTCGGTCTCTTCACCGGCGGTGGTGAGTTCCACCGATTTGCCGAGTTCCTGCGACAGATCGTGAACCACCCGCCGGAAACGCTCGAACAGCGTGCCAATCGGCAGCATCCGCACACTCATGGTGGTGTCGCGCAATTCGGCGACCAACCGTCCGATATCCTCGGCAATCGATTTGAGCGGGGGGTTCTCCGTGTTAGCGGTGGTTTGCTGGAGTCGGGCCTGGGCAATCACCAGTTCGCTGACCTGGTCCATCAGGTTGTCGAGGCGCTCCGCTGGAACGCGGATGGTGCTGCTGGATGCAGACGATTCGCGGGCTTTTGCGGCTTGGTGCAGGTGGCGCTGTTCGCCGAGCGCTGACGCCAGTCGCTCCTCGGAAACTTTGCCGGACTGCACCAGTAATGCGCCTAATCGTTGCTGTTGACTCAGTCCCGCTTCGACATCGTCCAGGTTGATGTCGCCACGCTTGACCAGAATCTCGCCCAGGCGGGGCAGCGCATCTTCCGCTGCCGAAATTTCGTCGATTGTCAGTTCCGACTGATCCGCCACGAAAATAAAGACATCGTCAATCGCAGTGCGGGGGATCCGGGTGGTCAGAATGATGTCCCAGGCCAAGTAGCAACCCGTGGGATCAAGGTCTTCCAGCGTCGGTGCCTGGTCAGTCAATGGCGTCACTGCGCAACTCCCAAGCGACCGCAGTTCGTCGAGCAACAACAGTGGATTACCGCCCAGCGCCAGCAGATCGCGGCCAGGACGCCAATGAATGCGAAACACCCGTTCCGGTTCCACATCGCCGGGCTGACCGACTTTGGACTTTCCGGAAGCAGAGGGCATTTTGCTGCTGGCCGATCGGTCACTGGCAACAGCGGTCAAGTCCGCCAACGCCGCCAGCAGCGCGTCGCCGCGCACCCGGTCCGCCTGCTCAGGCTGCTCCAGCAACGCCTGAATATGGTCGAGCGCGGCCAACGTCAGCGATACCAGATCATGACTGGCCGCCAATACGCCATCGCGGACTTTCTGGAAAGCATTTTCAATATGGTGGGTGAACGCCGCCAGCGCTTCCCACCCGAACATGGCCCCCGATCCCTTGAGCGTGTGCAGGCAACAAAACGCCTGATCAATCAAATCCCGGTCCTCAGGGGATGCCTCAAGGTCGAGCAAGGTCGTTTCGAGGGTGGTCAGCAGATCAGCCGCTTCCTGCCGAAAAATTTCTGATGGGTTCATTGCACTGGTCATGTCGCTGCAGCCCCCCACCAGAATCGGTCTCGATTTCCTGTGGGTTCTTGATCATCCGGCTCGCGAAATCCGGCTCTGATCAACGCCGCCAGTAACGCACCCTCTGGTGGTCTGGCGAATCGAATGGATTTGCCGGCTTGCCGGGCGCTTCGACGCAAAGCGATGAGCAGTTGTAATCCAGCGACATCGACCGCTGTCAGCTCGCGAGTATCCACGATGAGTTGCTCGCATTCCGCCAGTCGATTAACCCACTCCTCTCGCCACTCCCCGGCTTCGTTAATAATTAATCGTCCAGATAATAATACTTCGACTTCGGTCATTTAACTTTCCCTTGGTAAAGTGAAGACACAGGGACTCTTAATTAAATTGGGTAACCCCCCGGCTCTGCCGGGGGACTCACAAGGTTTGACCTTTACGGGAGTGGATTTTGCCGCACAGCGCAGTGGATATTGATTTGAGTTACAGGATGATTTACATGGTACGATTGCTTCCTGGCTCATTTTCATCAATGTCAAAAGCGAAATTCAATTAACAGAGTGTTAATTTTATCGGGAATTTAAAGATTGCAGCAGATTGACGACGCCTACATCGAGTCCTTGGACCTGGAGGCGTTGCGTGGGTCGGTCGTTGCGGTTGTTGGCGGATCTTAAGGAAGCGTGGGACCGGCTGAACCAGGGACCCGAGAACAGTTCACGGCCACCGAGCTGTCGGGCACCGTGGGATCGGAAAAGCACAGCCAACCGCTCTGGCTGTGGGTCTTCCTGTCGGCGACCATGACGCTGTACTACGTCGCCGGACGCGGCAAGGAACTCGTCGAGAACGTCCTGGCAGGCTTTACCGGTTGGCTGATGAGCGATGGGTGGATCGCCTATCGTCACTATCCCCGCCGACTACGCTCATGGGGGGAGAGAGTTAGTCGTTGAATCCAATTGAAGTTCGAGAATTTCGGATTCGCCACCGGCAATTAAGGAAAGCAGTTGATCCGCGTTCATCGCGTTACAGGGTAATCCGGTCCAGCGGCTGCACGGTAATTTCCTGGGTTAATTCCTGATAAGACAGCACCGGCACTTCGTAAAGCTCCATCTCAATCAGTTTGCGGACATAGCGCCGGATGTCCATCGATACCACCATCACTGGCCGACTGCGGCCCTGGCGCAGATCACCAATCGCCTGCTTGGCGCGAGCGACGAAGCGTTGCGCGGTGGCCGGGTCCAGCGCCATGTAACTGCCTGCCGAGGTTTGCCGAATAGAGCCGCGAATCTTCTCTTCCACATCCGGTGCCAACAGATAAGCCGGCAGAATATTCTGCCCACTACTGTATTTGTAGCTGATATAGCGCTTCAAACTACCCCGGATATACTCGCATAACAGCACCGTGTCCTTTTCCTTCTGTCCCCATTCCACCAGCGCCTCCATAATCGCCCGCAGATTGCGAATCGAGATTTCCTCCGAGACCAGTCGCTGAAAAACCTCGGTCATCTTCTGAATGGGCAACACCCGCTGCACTTCTTTCACCAACTCCCCATAGCTCCCTTCCATCTGACTGAGCAGATAGCGAGTTTCCTGAATACCCAGGAAATCGCCAGCATATTTCTTCAATACAAACGACAGATGAAATGTCAGCACCTGCGACAAATCCAGCGTCGAAATGCCCGCCCTTTTCAGCGTCTCCCGCTGACCATCCGCGACCCAGACCGTCGGCACTCCAGGCAGAAACCGTTCGCCGGTTTCAAAGACTAAGCCAAGCATTTTCAAGTGGTCGGGTTCCTCACGCGAGAACAGCCAGCCCGGACGCAACTGGCCCTGCGCCATGGGCGTTTCCTGAATCAGAATCTGATAAGCGCCATTGGTCAAATTCGCGTTGTAGCGCAGATGAATGCCCGGAAAGGGTACGCCCAAATCCAGATACAGCGCCCGGCGCACCTGAATCAGCGCCTCATTTAATTCACCGGTTTTAATCGCTGATTCCAGAGATGCCGCGACATCGATCAACAGCGGTACGGTCAGGGAAAATTCGTCTTCGGAACCCGGACGACGCTTTGCTGCCTGCGAAGCCGATTGCCCGGCGGGTGCCATCGCCGGCACCGTTCCACCGCCTTCTGCGTCGGCATCGCCCGTACTCGTCCGCATCAGCGTCCAACTGACCGCCAGCAAGACAAAGCCAATCGGAATAAAGACCGGATAGGGAAAACCGGGAATGGCGGCGAAACCGAAGGACAGGCAGCCCGCGATGAGCAACGCCTTGGGCTGGGCCATAATCTGTTGGCCGATATCGGTACCCACATTACTGGCGTCGTCAATCGACACCCGGGTCACAATAATGCCGGCGGTGATCGAGATTAATAATCCCGGAATCTGTGAAACCAGCCCATCACCAATGGAGAGAACGGAATAAAGTTGCACCGCTTCACCGGCGCTCATGTCGCGTTGCATGACGCCGATGCTGATCCCGCCAATAATATTGATCGCCGTGGTAATCAACCCGGCAATCGCATCGCCTTTGACGAACTTCATCGCGCCGTCCATCGACCCGTACAACTGGCTTTCCTTTTCCACCAGACCACGCCGACGCCGGGCTTCTTCCATATCAATCACGCCAGCGCGCATATCTCCGTCAATACTCATTTGCTTGCCGGGCATGGCGTCCAGCGAGAATCGGGCACCGACTTCCGCCACACGCTCGGCACCCTTGGTAATCACCACAAACTGCACGATGGTAATAATCAGGAAAATGACCGCCCCGACCACAAAGTTGTCGCCGATCACGAACTCGCCAAAGATCAGAATAATTTCGCCGGCATCGGCCTGAAGCAGAATCAGCCGGGTCGTGCTGATATTGAGCGCCAGCCGAAACAGCGTCGTAATCAGGAGTACCGAGGGAAAGGAGGAAAACGCCAATGGCGAGGGCAGATAGATCGCCACCATCAGCAAAATCATCCCAGTGGTCATGTTCAAGGCAATGAACACATCGATCAGGATTGTCGGTAACGGCAAGACGATCATGACCAGAATCATCACCACCGCCAGCGCCAGCATGACGTCGCTGCGCCGGGTGACGGCACCCAGCACCGATTGCGCGCGGGCAAGACTCATCTGGATCTTCCTGGTTCCAGATACCGTTGAAAGTTCTCCTGCGCTTCGTCTACCCGGCCCAGCGCCCATAACGCCTTACCGCGAATCAACAGGGTGGGTGCGTTATCCGGCATTGTGGTATCCCGTTGCAGCAGTGTGTCGGCGGTAGTCAGCGCGTCTTCATAGCGTCCGGCCAGCAAGAAGGCGTAACTCAGCGCTCTCAAGATGCTCGTGCTACCTGGATCCAGCAGGGTCAGAGCATTGAGCAGGGTTACTGCTCGCTCGGTCTGTCCCTGATCGAGATAAATATCCGCCAACACCTGTAGTGCTTCGGTTTGTTCAGTACGCCACATGCATGATTACTCAGGCCTGCATCAGCAAGCCGCGATAGTTGGCCAACAATTCGCGCAACTGCATTTCATCGTTCAGCAAAGCGCCGGCTTGCTGCAAGACCGGCTGATTTCCGGCGTCGGCCAGTGCGTGTAAATCTCTGGCGCAGTCGCGAATCAGCGCTTCAAAGCGGGCTGGGGCGAGGATGGCGGGATCATTGGGGCGCGGGCTAACAAAGTCGCGCAAAGCCTGATCCAGCGATTGCGGATTGAACAGTTCATCAACCCGTTGCCGCACCGGTTCGCCGGTCAGTTGCGTATCGCGCTGGGCGGGCAAATTCTGTGGCTGGCCATCGTAACGGCTGACATATTGCAGTCCCAGATCGGGGCTAAATCCACTGATTTTCTTGTCCACACATCCTCCTCGGGGCTAATCACAGTTCCAAACAGCGCTCGTGCAACCGCGTCAACAATTCCAGCGCCTGTTCCAATGCCGGCAGGGTCACTTCACGCACCGGCAGACGCGCCAGAAACACCAGTTGCGTTTCGTTCTGCAAACCGGCCTGTACGCTATAAGGCCATTGATGCCGATAGTGGCACCATCGCAGGGCGTTTTTCAGCAGATTCGCGGCGTTCCGGTGCTGATCAAAGCTCTGGGCCAGGTAGACCAGCACGGTCTCATCCCGTTCTTCCAGATACAGCGTACCCCGCGCATCAAAGGCGAACGCTGCTATGCCGGTATCGGGCCAACGGAAATCGGTCAAACCCAGGCTACGGCCAAATTCGGTCAATACCTCGCTCACTGCGCTCATAATTGCTCCTCCTCCCGCTCAATCGCCGCATCCATGGCTTGCTGAATGGCGTCCAGTAACCGGGGCCGCTGCTCCGGTTCGCTGTAGGCTTTTATGGGAATCATCCGGGCCAGCTCTCTGAATTCACGAAGAAAATTAATCTCACTACTGACCTCATGCACCCCCAGTTTGGTCGGCAGGGGGGCAATGAGATCAGGACGCAGCCATTGATTCTGCTGCAACTCCAGCACCTCCTTGAGTAACTGGCTGGCCCGGAAAGCATTGCCCGACGCCCGGTTCCGGGTCACCAGGGTGTCACAGTCTTCCAGTAAACCAGTCAACACTTCCAGGCGATACAAATCATTGAGCGCCGCGTTCAACTTATACCGATCAATCGAGGAACCGTCAGCAGCAATATCCGCGCCCAGCGCCTTAACGAGGTACTGGATCGCCTGCGGCAGTTCCGGTTCGCCATAGTGGTCGATCAACTGGCCGAAAGTTTGCGACAGATCCTGATAATCCAGCACCGCGTCCCGGTAGGTATTGCGGAGCGTCTGCAAATCGCCCAGTTGTGCGCCAGCAAACTGTTTCGCCACGCCGGAAATGTTCAGTGCGGCCTGAATGGCCGGACCCTGCTCTTGCGCGAGTTGCTGCAGAGCAGTTTCAGCGGCCTGAATCTGTTCGGCGGGAGCGCCTTCCGCTTGCAGTGCTTCCAGCAACGCCTGCAGCGCCGCGTATTCATGCGCGGGTTCCGAGAAGTGCTTTTGTGACTGTTTCCGCAGTTCGCGCCAGTCAGCAGTACGCATCCGCAGCAGAGTTTGCAGAATCCGCTCAAACTCATCCTTGTCCATATCGCCGAGCGTCTCCAACGCTTGCTGGACGTTTTGGATCATCGGGCCTTCCTTTCTGGCCTTTTCCCCCATTTTGCGCTTGGCCAGGGTTTTTTCTTCACCTTCGCCCAGTTGGGACGTCAGTTCTTCAGCAGCATCCTGCAGGAGTGAAGCTTGATCCCGGATCTGCACGACGCGCTCGCCACGATAACTGCCCTCGGCGGCGCTCGGCGGTGTCTGTGATGAGTTGTCAAAGTGAAAGCCGGTCAAAATCGGCGCATCGGATTGAATCGGGCCTGGCATAGGCTGCTCATTAACTGGAAGTGAATATCGATGAAGTATAGTCGGCGACGATTAGCGAATTCCATCTAGCCGCACACCTGTTCCTGCACATCCTTGAATATCTTCTGCATTTAAATTTCTCCGTTTCATGCCACTCCGGCTGACTGATCAAGAATACACGGGCCATCCATTTTTGGGGAGTCGCCGAAGAGTCTGATTTCTACCCAAGCCGGGCTTTCCGATCAAACAGTCTGTTGGCCTGATAATAATCAACCGGCGATGGGTTGACCCACGCCCTACGCTAACTAATCTTAAATGACGTCACCTCATCCAAATCAGGAATGCATCATGTCGAGAACACATTTTGATTCGTTGTTATCGCGAGTTGGCGAGTTGATCGGCGTTTATGACCTCGCCGCCGATAGTGATGGTTATTGTCTCGTGCGGATCGATGATCAACTGGACCTGTCCATCGAGTTCAGCGAGGATGCTGACTCGGCCATCCTCAGCGCGGCCTGCGGCGTGTTGCCAGAATTGCCTTCGCCGGGTCTGCTGGCGGAAATTCTCGGGGCCAACTACTACTGGATCGGCTCGGGGGGCGGCACTTTGGCGCTGCATGGCCACAGCCACACCCTGTATCTGCAATTTCGCGAACCGCTGGCGCATTTGGATGCCGCACGGTTGAAGGACTTGCTGGAGGCACTGGTGATCAACGCTGAGGCGTGGTCCCGGAAACTGCATGACGCTGCGGATGCCCCGGCCAGTTCCACTCCAGCCCAAGCCACTGTACCGGCCCCGACCATGGACCCCCTCACCTTGCACGCGATGCGTGTCTGATCAGACTCTGGCTCTACTGACTCTCAATCCAGAGGAGTTGCTATGCCTACCAACATTATCGACACCGTGCGCAGTCAGACGCTGCACTATAACGACCGGATTGGATTAAATGATCAAAACCAGGCGCAGAGCGCCGGGCGACAGCACTTCGGCAACATCTTCGCCCGAGCCTGGGACTGCATCACCCGCAGCAGCGACCAGGTGCAAAAAAACAAGGATGTCGCTCAGGCCTTCGTCCAGGAAATCAAGGGAAAATACGGTGATCAGGTCGCCGCCATGGCCTCACGGGAACTCAAGAGCCATCTGGAACTGGGGCGCCCGCTCACGGCTTACCGGGTCGCAGTGGTCGTTAATCACGCCACTGAAATGCGTAACCAAATCTCCGCCAAAAACGATGGCTTGTTAGCCGATAACTTAGAGGCGATTACCGAAAAGGCCGTCAAAGGCGCTTTCGGTGACGCCAAATTGCCTGATTTCCTCCATGCGAAAAAGGACGAAGTTTTACGCGCCATGGACCGAGCCATCGCGCAGGATCCCCAATTTTCTCGCGTGGACGGCTCCAGCGACGAACCGAAATTCATCAAGCATTGCGCCACCATCGGCCAACGCTTTTTGGAGCGGGCGGCGCTGGAAGTCCTGACACCTTCGACCATGGAACTGCTGGCCCCGACTGAAACCCGCGTGGACCCCGACCGATCACCGCACAACCTGTTGCAGGGCGAATGGCGGGGTCGTCTGCATCTTCCTGAAAAAGAGAATCTCCAATCGGGCCAGGCGCTCGTCATGATGACGACCGCAACTCAGGTCCTGGTCGATGCGCAGCCAGAAATTGATAATCCATCACACGGGATGCTGCTCCAGTCGCTCGGTTATCTCGAAGGCATTCGCGCCCAGATCACCGAATTGACCACTGGCGAAGCGTGGCAAGATTTATCGGAAAACGGGGAAAAGCTGCGCCAGGCGATGCTTGCGGATCTAGGTCAACTTGAAACCCGGTTCAGCGAACTGCTGGGTCTGACACCGCTGAATGAGGAGAGCCAGGAATTTGTCATATCCGCCAACCGACAGCTCAGTGAAATCGAGTTCGGCGACTCGCAAAAAGAGTGGCCCAAACTCGCCAACAATCTCGAACAACGGATCAGCGATCTGGAAGAAACGCAACGACAGCTTACCGGGGAGCCTTTCATCGGTGAACAGTCCACGCCGTTGCTGGACGATATGCGCCAACGGTGTACGGAGGCGCTGGATAATCTGCGTCAGTTCCGTGATGAACTGGAACTGGGTGAGAAAATGGACGTTCCGCCAAGCGTCGTCGCCGAACTGCGCAACGCCGATTGCCCGATTAACGCCGAAACCCTCCAGCGGGTGAATGCGGAAACCGGCTTCCAGCTTAAAGATCTGCAATGGCTGAGCGGTCAGGGCCTTTCGGTCGGCGACACGCTCATGGCCTTTACGCCGGATGAAGTAGCGCTGCTGCGCGAGGCGGATCTGGGCGTCAAAGTCGGTCTCCAGTATAAAGAGCGGGATATCCCCATCCATCCTCGCACCCTGGTCGGTGATTACACCGATTCCAACATTCAGGGGAAACCCGAACCCTTGCGCGGCGGTTCGGTCAGTACGCCTTTCGCCGTGGATTACCAACTGCCGACGGGTGAAGTTGACCAGCGGGTCTTCAAGGAAGCGCATCCGAAAGAAGGTTTCGGGCTGGCCGCGAAGGACTTGGGTATTGACCCGGAACACCCGCAGATGACGGTACGCAATATCGCCACCGGGGTTGTTGACGAACTGCTCGGCTTCAATCTGGTCCCGGATACCCGCATCGGCATGATGGACGGCAAACTCGGGATGGTGATGAGCTTTGCGCATGGTGCCGCCGCTATCACGCACCAAGAGGTGGACGTTACCGACCTCGAAGGGCATTGCGGCGCTGAGGCAGTACGCAGTGCAAAGGAAGATATCGCCAATGGTATAGGCGACCAGTCCGGTTTGGATGAGGTTCTCACAGCTTACAGCATACGCATTACCGAAGAAGGCCGGCTCATCCAGTCCCAGCCGGTCGTGGTCGAGCACAATTTCAATGATCCGGCTTTGCGCCGCGAATTGGTCAAGCTGCAACTCCTCGACGCCCTGACCGCGCAAGGCGACCGCCACGGCGGGAACTATGTGGTGCTTCAGGGTGAGGACGGCAGGATCAGTCTGCAAGCCATCGACAATGATCAGGCGTTTGGTACGAAATTTGACAACCCCAACGACTTATGGAAAGACCCGCAGCGGATGCCAACCAACTTTAAAGCGGTCAAGTTGCCGCCCGTGGTCGATCAGTCGATGGTCGACGCCTTCTCGGAGTTGTCCCCTGAACAACTGCGGGGCGAATTAGCCGGGCTTTTACCCGAAGCGGAAATTGAGCATACGGTAGAGCGACTGAAGGTCATCCAGGAATATCTCACCAGCGGACCGCCGCCCATCGTACTGCCATCTGATGGCCCGGAAGACTGGGGAACCGAACAGGTCGGTCAACTGCTCACCGATCCCGCGACCAGTTACGTAGGGCGTGAACTGGACAATCTGCAATACATCCGAGAAACCGGCGGGGTCACCAAGCCCTACGAGGAGACTGCGCGATGAACGGTCAAGACATGCTCGCCAAAATCGCCAACACCTTTCAGGAACAGGGACTCGCTACGCCTTGGATACCGCCGAACCTAGCCGGTCAGATGGTCGAACGCGCCCCCGGCGTATTCGCCAGCCACGCCGGTGAACCCAATCTGTACGATCTGGAAGGGTTTGTCGCCCAATACCTGGCCGATCCCGCGCCGGTTCCCACCGTGACGCTTGGGTTCGCCGGTCACGGTCTGGCTTCCCAGGGCGCGCATTATTATTTGACTGGCCCGCACTTGGGCGTTTTCCTGCAACTGCGCTGGGGTACGCTGTTCGACCAGCCCGACGACGATGCGCCTTTCTGGAACCTTATGGTCAAACAGGCCCGAGAGCTGTACGCCGCCGCCGATAGCCCTGCCCCGGCTGGTTTCCCGCTTGGCCAGCGGCTGGTGGTGGTGGAAAGCTATTTCAATCGGCCACGTTTCACCTGGGTTGATCCCCAGGCTGGATCGCCGATTGCATGGACTTTCTTATCGTCACGGGGTGCGCTATCGCTGGCTGCTATAGACATCCGGCGGCGCGTGAAAACGGCGGTCCCGGCCTCGTTGTCGGCATAGACCCTCACCAACGGAGAACAACTGAAAAATGAGCAATAATACTCGCACGGCATTGCGTGAATTCGGCACCAAGATCGGCCTGCCGCAGATCGACTTCAACGACGACAATTTCTGCACGCTGGCTTTCGACGACATCATCGTCAATCTCGAACTGGTTGGCGAAGGCGAATATCTGGCTTTTTATCTCTGGATCGCCGCTGTTGAAGCAGAGCAACGCGCCGAAGTTGCCCAAGCGGCAGCCGACGCCAATTACCTGTTCTCCGGAACCCATGGTGCCACCCTGGGCATGAGCCGCAGCACTGGCGACCTGGTACTCGCGGCCCAGATCGCCGACGCAACCCTGACCTTGGCGCGTCTGGAGCAAACTCTGGAGAATCTGGTCAATCTGGCTCAATCCTGGCGTACCCGCCTGACCGAGGGAACTCTCACGGACACCGCATCGAACTCATCGCCGCTGTCCTTCGGTGCAGATTTCGGCCTGCGCGTCTAAGGGGAATGCCGCTATGACTATCTCCGTCAATGACTTCCGCGTCGCTGCCCAGCAACTCGGCGACAACGCCAACTTGCGCCTCAAAGAAGATGGCACCGGCATCGCCACCTCCAACTGGGAGCGTTTCAAAGTTGGCTTCTTCGACCTGTTCCGCTCTGCCGACAGCATCGCCGCCAAACAGACCGAGACCATAAAAACCTTCCTCAGCGCTGTGCGCCGCGAGCAAGGTCCGAACATGGCAAGCGTCGCCGAACAACATCTGGAAACCCAGTTGGGCGATGTGCGTGGCGTCCCCCTTTCCGGGCGCGCCGTGACCTCAACGACTGGCCACCTCACCGAGCGCGGTGGGCAAAACTGGTTGCACAACGAGCTGTTGACTCGCCAGGCTGCGCATTTCACCGGACCCAGCACCCCGCACATGCCTACCCTATCGAGTATCGTGAACCCGGTGTGTGAGGAATTAGTACACCAGGCCCAGGAACTGGGATACCCTGAGGGCAAGGCGCGGGAGATGTTGCTCAAATACACGGTGGGTCTCTCCCAGTTTGGCAATGTCGCTTTCGAAATGCCCAACATCTCCCATGCCATCGAAAATGCTCTGCGTGAAGCCGCCACGGTCCCAGGAGATGATGGTGCCAGCTTCCGTCGCCTCACTCCTGAGGAAGTGAAACAGATCGCCAGCGATGCTGCCAGGGAGCAGATCAGCAAGGAAATCAATGGTTATTTCCACAATCAATTCGTCGCGGAACACCCATTCTCTGAGGATTTCACGCGGGTAGCCATCGAGCGTGGCCTTGAAGCGCATCTGCCCATACTGACGGACCCAGGCACTCTGCACCAATTTAACGAGCTTGAAACTTTTGCCCTCCATAGCGCCAAAGAACCGCTCTCTCCCGAGAAAATGCAAGCACTGCGCGACCAGGTTCTTGACAAGATTTTCACCCGTCAACAGGAGAAGCTCGATCAGATCGCCCTCCTCGACCTCCCCGAGGGTCCGGCCAAGACCGATATCATCAACACCTGCTTGTCCAGCCGTTCACGCATGGACGCCAACTACTTCACGCAGATGCAAACCGCAGCGGAGCAAATCGGCGCTTTTGCCGAGAGCATCACTAATCCCCTGTTGTCTCCACAAGAGCAGCACACCGCTGCTCTGGAATTGGGCAAGGTTTTGGCACGGGCCTTTACGGCGACCGGAGCCGAGGGGGGGGATGATGTCGGCAACTTCATGGCTATGGCTTTCGATCTCTTCGCCGCCCGCAAGGGATCCGAAGGACTGGATGCGATTGCCGGATGGATGTCCAACCCGCAAGCGTCCGAAGTCCGTGAGGGCGTTATGGACCTGCTTGGAAGCGAAGACCAGACAGAGCGTATGGCTGCTGGCAGCTTAACCTTTGCCTTCGGGATGTTCGGCAAGACCGACGACTACCGCTAACTCGCTGCCTGCGGCCTGAGTCGCCACACAGGATCGCAGGCACTTGGCGCTCCCCCATTCCAATTTCTTCGGAATACCCTTCACGACCGCATGAACGCCATCGCCAAAACCACCGGATTCAACTACATCACAGATTTACTGGCGCAGTCGCTGGATGAAGTGCGCTTGCTGGAGATTCGTGGCCGGGTCACGCAGATCACGGGTACGATTATCCGGGCCATGGTTCCCGGTGCCAAAATCGGTGAATTGTGCGTATTACGCAATCCCGGCGAGAGTTTCGAGTTAAAAGCGGAGGTGGTCGGGTTTTCGGGGAAGGAAGCGTTGCTGACCCCGATGGGCGATCTCTATGGCGTTTCTTCAAACACCGAGGTCATTCCCACTGGCAAAATGCAGATGGTTCCGGTCGGCCCTGGGTTGCTGGGCCGGGTGATCAACGGGATGGGCGAACCGCTGGATGTCAGCACCCATGGTCCCTTGCAGATCGACGACTATTATCCGGTCTATCAGGATGCGCCCGATCCGATGTCCCGACGCATTATTGACAAGCCCCTGGCGCTGGGATTGCGGGTGCTGGACGGGCTGCTGACCTGTGGCGAAGGCCAGCGCCTGGGCATTTTTGCCGCGGCAGGCGGCGGCAAGAGCACCCTGTTGTCGATGCTGGTCCGGGGCGCGGATGTCGATGTGACCATTCTGGCGCTGATCGGGGAACGTGGTCGCGAAGTCCGCGAATTCATTGAACATGATCTGGGGCCGGAAGGCGTGGCCAAATCGGTCATTGTCATCGCCACCTCGGACCGCCCCTCAATGGAACGCGCTAAAGCGGCTTACGTCGCGACTGCCATTGCTGAATATTTCCGGGATCAGGGCAAACGGGTGTTGCTGCTCATGGATTCTGTGACCCGCTTTGCCCGCGCCCAGCGTGAAATTGGCCTGGCGGCGGGCGAACCGCCCACCCGGCGCGGCTTTCCCCCCTCGGTCTTCACCATGCTGCCCCGCTTGATGGAACGGGTCGGTCAATCCGACAAGGGCTTTATCACTGCGCTCTACACGGTGCTGGTGGAAGGCGATGACATGACCGAACCGGTCGCCGATGAAACACGCTCAATTCTCGACGGCCACATTATTTTGTCGCGTAAACTGGCGGCGGCAAATCATTATCCAGCGATTGATGTACTGGCCAGCGTCAGCCGGGTGATGAACGCGGTTGTCGATAAGGACCATCGAGCGGCGGCCAGTCGGATGCGGGAACTCATGGCCAAATATGAAGAAGTCGAGTTGTTGGTGAAAATCGGCGAATATAAGAAAGGGAGCGACGCATTAGCCGATCAGGCGTTAAGCAAGATCGAGGCGATTCGCGCCTTTTTGCGGCAGGGCGGTCAGGAAAAACTCACCTTTGCTGACACGGTGAAAGCCATGCAGCGGCTGATTTAACTGACCGGCATGTACGGTGAACTGCTGAGAATCAAGATCCACCGGGAGCAGAATGCCGGTCAGGCGGTCCGTCGTCAGCAACAGGTGGTGGAGCAACAGGTTCAGATGGTGCAACAGGCGCGTCAGGAGGTCGTCCAGTTTCGTGAATATCGGATTCAAAAGGAGCAGCAGCTCTTTGACGAGATCAAGGGTCAGTTGGTCGCCCTGCGCGCTATTGAAACGATGAACCAGAATATCGCGGCGCTCCGGGAACAGGAAGCACTGCTGGAAACCCGGATTCTCGAAGAAGAAAAGCGCCTGAAGGAGGCGCAGAAAGCGCTTGAAGAGGCGCGGCAACGACATCAGGCGACGATTCGCGAACGTGAGAAGTTCGACCAGTTTGTCGAGGTGCAACAAGCTATCGAAAATCGGGAGCAAATGATGAAAGAAGAGAACGAGCTGGAAGAAATCGCCAGCGCCGCGCATCAATCCCGTCAGGAGGCGTAGAGTCATTTTGACCTCCTCCCCGTCCTGAAGGACGGGGATTCCTGACTTCACAATCAGGGTTTTCTGTTTCATAGAGGATTGCCCAGAGGAGTTAAGGCTTGGTTTTCGCCGATAGGATTCCCCAAAGTGGGGAGTCTTACGCGGGTTGAACCGCAGCCGGCAACTCCCCCAGGTCTCACATCCTCTCCACAGACTTGACATCCCGCCAGCCCGGCGGTAGGTCTTAAATAGGAGACAATAGCGATGCTACCAAAAAGAACGGCGCTTAAACAGTCCCCACAAGGGAGACTGCCGCACCGTCCGCTATCCTTCCCCGGCCTGAAGGCCGGGTCTCTCGCGGAAAATTTCGATGAATTCAGGTAAATTAAGCGCTGACGTGCAAACCGGCGGAAATCTTAACACTCAAGTCAACAATGCCGCCGAACCTGGCAGTCGCCCGGTTGGCGCAGTTCACGGCGATGGCCGGAATTTGGATCAGGAAGGGCAGCAATTTGCCAATTTATTACACAGCCCCGGTGAAGCTGCAACGTCATCGGCTGATGTCTTACCTGAAAGGCTGCCTGTTGGCCACCCGTTTGAACACCCTTTTTCAATCCACTTAAAACATGCCGCGCCCGTCAACCCGGAACACCCCGCGCCCATCAACCCGGAATACCCTGCGCCCATCGATCATGAACATCCCGCGATTAACCCGGAATATCCGATTCTCATTCCTCCCCCTTTCCTGACCGGACAAGAGCGTGTGTTACCAACATCCGTAGGGCCGGGAGCGGGAGTCAAGGTCGAAAATCCAGCAGTTCCGGTCGCTGATGCAACCTTGCCAACCCCGCAACCCTCCGCCGAACCCACGATGGCCCCGCCTGCCCCGGCAACCATGACCAATTTTCAAAGTGAGTTGAAATCCAGCACTGACCCGACGGCAAAAACGCTTCCTCCCCCGGTGAATGAACGGGGAGTGGTTGGGCTTTCGATGACACAGGGCGCAGAGAAACCAGTGCAACCCACTGTTATCCCCCCTAAAGAAACGACTCAGCCAGAATCCACGACCAGCGCTGACTCAAAACCTGAACCTCCTACCGGCGACCGCATTCTGCAAGGTCTACAGGGTCAATCTGCTCCACCTGCCACGCTGTCTTTCCTCGAACCCCCTACTACTTCACCGGCTTCCAGCAGCGACCGGATTCACCAGGTTGATGAACTCGCCGATCAATTAGCGCAACGTATCCTGGTGTCCGACCGCACACACACCACCGATTCCGAGGTGCGGATTCAACTGCGCGACACGGTGCTGCAAGGCACTGAAATCATCATTCGGCGCGATCAGGGGCAACTGGTCGTCAACTTTAATGTAACTGACGCTTACGTTGCGCAACAGTTATCGCCGCGAACCAATGACCTGCAACAAGCGCTATCGACCAAGCTGGATACCTCGGTACGCATTGAAGTTAATGTCTCCTCTCAAGATACCGGGGGGCAGGGCAGTTCCGGTGATGGTCGGTCACGCAATCGCCGCGACCCGAATGAAGAGTGGGGTATGGAATCTTGAAATTAACCGTGATGCTGCGCCATGTCTGAAATTCGCCCTGCCCAATTTCCACGCACCCGGCGTTCGCAGGTTCAGTTATACAACCTGACGGCAACCCGTCGCCCGGCTTTGACCTTCAACATGGCTGGCGACTCCATCACGTTGCGGCTGGGTCCGGTGACTGACCAGACGCCCGGCGATCCCATAGCGCTCGCTACCGGTTCCGGCAACGCCTGGCTGATGCTGAAACCGCCTTTGTTGGAACAATGGCTACAGCCCTGGATTGGTAGCGAAACACTGTCCCGCCTGCCGCCCGCGCTACGCCATGCCGCCCGTCACGCCGCTCTAAACCCGCTATTGACGGCGCTGAACGTAGCCACTGGCCTTGTTTTTGACCTGACCGAATCGCCGGTACCGCTTCCGGAATCACCGGCCCGGCTGGGGCTATGGTCGTCGGATGTCGTTGTTGGCGATGCCAGTGCCGTACTGTATCTGGATGACGCCACGGCAGCGGCGTTGACTGCTCATCTGGAGCGCCTCCCGGTTGCAACGGTCGCGCCGGAACCCTGGCCAACTCTGCCGGTTAACGTGACGCCATGGATCGGCCAAACCCATTTAACTCCCCAGGAGCTTCGAAGCCTCGAGATCGGCGATGTGCTACTACTCCCACCGTCCGCGCCTGACGTCCCACTGGAACTGATGCTGCGTCAATCGGGTCGGCCCCTGGCGGTCGTCCGCCTTCATCACCGTCAACTGCTTATCGACCGTTTGGTGCCCGCTGTCATGTCTGAACCTTCCTAATCTCGTGATGATCCTTTCAGCACGGAAAGCCTATCAGCCCCAGTGGAGGCGCTATAAACAACAATTCAACAGATTTGCCTGCATTATCAACTTTTGGATGAAATCAAAAGGTAAAAAAAGATGCCCTCCTCCCTTTCCTTTTCCAACATCCGGGACAATCACCAGCATGGCAAGGTCGCGGATTTCCTGAAAGACAAGATCAGTTCCGGCAGCGTCTTATCCATTGTCTCCGCTTATTTCACCATTTACGCCTACGAAGCGCTCACTGATCAGTTAGATCAGATCGACCATCTGCGTTTTTTGTTTGGCGAACCCCACTTTATCAATACTCTTGATCCGAATAAAACTGATAGGAAATCATTCAAGATTGAAGATCAGGGATTGTCACTCCAAAACCAGCTTCAACAGAAAGCGGTGGCTCAACAGTGCGCGAAATGGATACAAGATAGAGTCGAAATTCGCTCGATTCGCCAAACCAACTTATTACACGGCAAGCTTTACCATATTAATGATGGTCAGCATGAGCATGTTATTTTCGGCAGTTCCAACTTTACGCAAAGTGGCTTGGGGCTGGCGACAACATCCAACATCGAGCTGAATTTGATTGTAGAAAATGAACGAGATCAGGCTGATCTGAAAGATTGGTTTGATGCGTTATGGAACAATGACAAGCGGGTCGAGGATGTCAAGGCGCAAGTGTTGCTGTATCTCGAACAACTCTATGTGGACCCCACTCCCGAATTAGTTTATTTCAAGACCTTGTTTCATGTCTTTGAGCAATTTCTGTCGGGACAAGCGGCGGACTCGGCGCTGTTTGATCAGACCGCGATTATTGATACGCAAATCTGGAAAGTGCTGTTCGATTTCCAGAAGGATGGCGTCAAGGGCGCGATTCATAAAATCAATCGCCATCATGGCTGTATTGTCGCCGACAGTGTGGGGCTGGGAAAAACTTATTTGGCGCTGGCCGTCATCAAGTATTTTGAACTGCGCAATCACCGGGTGTTAGTGCTCTGTCCCAAGAAATTGCGTGAGAACTGGACGATTTATCTGGCGCAGAATGTCAGCGAATTGAACCCATTTTTGAAAGACCGCTTTGCTTATACGGTGCTGTCGCACACCGATTTGTCCCGTGAATTCGGCGTCGTTGACGGGATTAACCTGCAAACGCTCAACTGGAATCACTTTGATTTAGTGGTCATCGACGAGTCGCATAATTTTCGCAACAACACCAAAGGCAAGCGGGATGAGGATGGGAATATCATTAGGAAGAGTCGCTATGAACGATTGATGGAGGACATCATTCAGGGCGGGGTCAAAACCAAAGTGCTGTTGCTGTCCGCCACGCCGGTCAATAACGACTTGCAGGATTTACGCAATCAAATCTATCTGGTGACGGAGGGACGGGATCAGGCGTTTTCGGAATCCTTGGGTATCCACAGCCTGAAAAATCTGTTGGCGGGCGCGCAAAAGACCTTTATGGAATGGGCTAAATCTTCGACTGAAGAACGGGATGTGCGGCATTTGCTCGATCAACTGTCCGCCGGATTTTTCACCTTGATGGATGAATTGACCATTGCCCGTTCCCGCCAGCATATTCAGAAGTATTATCAGGCGTCATTGGCGCAAATTGGCCAGTTTCCGGCCCGCCATAAACCCCAATCCATCTTTTCGGTCATTGATGCTAAAGACCGTTTTCCTTCCTATGATAAATTAAACAGCGAAATTTCCGATTATCAACTGTCCCTGTTTAATCCCTCCAAATACGTCAAAGATGAATACAAAGCATACTATGAGGAAAAGAAAGTCCAGAATTTTTCACAGATCGTGCGGGAAGGCTTCCTGATCGGCATGATGAAGGTGAACTTTCTCAAACGTCTGGAAAGTTCGGTGCATTCGTTTGGGATTACGATGGAACGGATAGTCATTAAATTTGGTTTAGCCCTATCACTGGAAGAAATTTTACTGTGCCACGTTCACTAAGCTATGCGCCACTCGCGAATGAGATTTTAAAACAAGCAGGATTACCAAAAGCATTTTAATCACCTCATGTCTGACCTCAATTCTTCTCAACGTCTGTCGATGATTCACGGTGCCCTAGCGGATTTTGCGGGTCTTCCACTAGAAGATGCCGCTACCGCGTTCTTTGCGGCATTGGGTTATCAGGGCGACCGGACGCAGGATGGCATTGGCCATAACCCGGATGAATTTCTCGCGCATTTGCCGGAATCTTTCAATCGGGAACGGGCGCATACCGGGCAGTGGCGGCGTTGCGCCTTTCTATTTCAGTTGACCAATGAAGAAATCCCGCTGTTGGCTGTTGAGCAACGTCCGCTGGTCACAGCGACGCGCTATGCACGGGATGACATTGAATCCTTTACCTTTCTGGCTCTTGAATTGACCGGGGAAAGCTGGTCGCGCACGGCGTTAGCGGCCATTACGCGGGAATTCAACCGGGCATTCGCTATGCCGGCGATCATGCTGTTCAAGTGTGGCGGGTTGCTGTCGCTGGCGGTGATTGACCGGCGTTTGCATTTGCGCGATGCCAGCCGTGAAGTGCTGGATAGCCGCATTACCGTCATTAAGGATGTGCGCTATGCCGATCCGCATCGGGCGCATCTGGATATCCTGGCGGGACTGGCGTTTGCGAATCTGGGGGAACGGCATCGGCCCGGCAATTTCTGGGAACTCTACGATGCCTGGATTGCGGCGCTGTCCATTCAGGCGCTTAACAAGGACTTTTACACCAAACTGGCGCACTGGTATTTCTGGGCAATCAAACAGGTGCGGTTTCCCCAGGGCGGCGGCGCGGACCCCGGCAAGCGCCATGCGATTGCGGTGATTCGCTTGTTGACACGCCTGATCTTCGTCTGGTTTGTTAAGGAAAAAGGGCTGATTCCGCCCGCGTTGTTTGATCGCGCCCGGCTGCGGGAACTGTTGAAGGATGATCCAGAGGCCCATCCAGAAGCCGGTCATTACTATCTGGCGATTCTGCAAAATCTGTTTTTCGCCACGCTCAATGTTGAAACAGGGACCGATGAGCAGGAGGTGCGCCCACGCCGACGTTGGGCCAGTGAGAACAAGAGCGGCGGCCAGACCGGGCATTATCTGATTACCTCGGTTTATCGCCATAAGGAGCTGTTCAAAGACCCGGAGGCGGCGCTGGCGCTGTTTTCAACGATTCCGTTTCTGAATGGCGGTTTGTTCGAGTGTCTTGACCGACCACTGATCGATCAGGATTTTCAACGCAACCCGGAGTTGCAGGCGCTGGCCGTCAAGGAAGGCAAGGGTTGGGTGTTGCGCGTGGATGGTTTCTCACGGCGTAAGGATGCCCAGGCAATGGTTCCCAACAAGCTGTTTTTCGGCGGCGATCCGGAGGTTGATCTGAATGCCGATCTGGGCACCAAAGGCAAACGCTACGCGGTGCGCGGATTGCTGGATTTGTTCAACAGTTACAAGTTCACCGTCGACGAGAACATGCCGCTGGAGGAGGAAGTCGCGCTTGACCCGGAACTGCTGGGCAAGGTGTTTGAAAATCTGCTGGCCAGTTATAACGAGGATACGCAGACCACCGCCCGCAAACAGTCCGGCTCGTTTTATACCCCGCGTGAAGTCGTGGACTATATGGTGGACGAGGCGCTGATTGCCTATTTCGAGCGGCATTTAAGCTCCCCTCGCCCACTTGTGGGAGAGAGGAGTTTGCAATCTCGTCTGCGCCGATTGCTGTCCTATGCGGAAGATGACCACGATTTCTCGCCGCCGGAAGTCATGGCGTTGATTGCCGCCATCGAGCGCCTGAAAGTGCTGGACCCGGCGTGTGGATCGGGGGCGTTTCCGATGGGTATGTTGCATAAGCTGGTGCATGTCCTGAAAAAGCTGGATCGGAACAATGTCCTATGGCGTCAACAGAATCGCACACCACTGGAAGCCCAGTTGGCCGAAGCGCGGAAAATTCCCGATTTGACGCTGCGTGAAGAAAGGGTTGTGGGGGCCGAGGTGGAACTGGAAAAGTTTGATCGGGATTTCGCCAATACGCGCCATGCCGACTACACCCGCAAGTTGTATCTGATTCAGAAGTGTATTCATGGCGTGGATATTCAGCCCATCGCCGTGCAAATCGCCAAGTTGCGGTTTTTTATTGCGCTGATGGTGAGTCAGGAAGTCGATACGACCCGACCGAATTCCGGGGTTACGGCCTTGCCGAATCTGGAAACCAAGATTGTCGCGGCGGATACGCTGACGCCGATTGATCGACCGGCGCAAGGTGGTTTGCAAGACCCATCTATTAAAGAGAAGCAGCAGGACATCATGGCGGCGCGGGACTTCCATTTTGCAGCGCGCACCCGCAAAACCAAATATAAATGGCAGCAGCGCATTTCCGATTTTCGCGTTGAACTTGCTGAATTTCTCGAAAAAGATCGCTTTTTACCGGAGGGGGCGGCCAAGTATTTAGCGCATTGGAATCAGTTTGATCAGAACGCTGCCGCTGATTTCTTTGACCCAGAGTGGATGTTTCAGATTGGCGATGGATTTGACATTGTGATCGGTAATCCGCCGTATGTGCGCCAGGAAAAACTCAAAGCGATTAAGGATTTGCTCAAGAAGCACTATGACTGCTTTACGGGAACGGCTGATCTTTATGTCTATTTCTATGAGCGGTCAATCAAATTATTGAAGCCCGAAGGCGTTTTTGCTTTTATCACTTCAAACAAGTGGTATCGGGCAAATTATGGTGAAAAGTTACGCGATTGGATGAATCGTCATACGCAGATTCGCAGCATTATCGATTTTGGCGATGAAGCGGTATTCACGGCAATTGCCTATCCCACCATTATTATTGCTACACGCCGCAAGCTCCCATCTCCCGCAAGCGGGAGAAGGGTTGGGGGTGAGGGCGGTAAAAACGCTGAAATAGTCCGAGTGATGAACTGGTCGCAAAAATACCCTGTGGAAATTTTCCCCGAAGTTTTTGCTAAAGAAAATTTTTCGATACCACAGAATGAACTCAGGAAAGAAGGCTGGCAATTGGAGCCGCCGGTTAAGCGCCGTTTGCTGGAGCGGATTCGGTCTGCGGGCAAGCCGTTGGGTGAATATGTGCAAGGCCATTTTTACCGAGGTATCACAACTGGGTTGAATGAGGCTTTTGTTATTGATGGAGAAACTAGGCAAACGCTAATTGATGAAGACCCAAAATCAACCGAAATTATCAAGCCTTTTTTGCGTGGTAAAGATCTAAAAAAATGGCGTCTTGAATATAAAAATTTATGGCTTATTTCTTCAAGAAGAGGTATTGATATAAAACAATATTTTTCCGTATTTAATTATTTGCATAAGTTCATTGATCAGCTTGAGCCTAAATCTGATAATTGGGATGAAAATGAAGATGGTTTATGGAAAGGCCGTAAACCCGGAAGTTATGAATGGTATGAAATTCAGGATAATACTGCATATTGGCAAGATTTTGAAAAACAAAAAATTGTTTATCCAGATATTGCTCTTTCACCACAATTTTCGTGGGATTCAGATAAACGATATATTGCTAATACGGGTTATATCATTCCAACAAATGATAAATGGTTGCTTGCTATTCTCAATAGTTCAGTCTGCGCTTGGTTTTATGCACAGATAAGCCCACAAATACAAAATGGATATTACCGCTTCATTGCTCAATACTGCGGGCAAATCCCTATTCCTGATGCAAGCCCGAATCAAAAAAGATTTCTTGAATTTGCTGTTTCTGCAATTTTAAACGCCCTCACCCCCAACCCCTCTCCCGCTTGCGAGAGAGGGGAGTGGGAGCGACTCATCAACGGCCTAGTTTACGAGCTTTTCTTCCCCGAAGACCTGCACCAAGCCAATATTCATTTCTTTGACACCGTAGCCAAAGCGGGCATTGATCGGTTAGCTGATCTGGATGGAACAGCACTGGCCGATGCCGCCCGTGAACTTGCCGACACTATTTTCGCGCCTAGTCATCCCATTCAAGGAATGTTCTCTGATCTGCAAAGACTGGATGTCGTGCGGATTATTGAAGGGCGGGATTAACAGGTTGGGCTGGTCAATGCCCAGCAGGCGCTCAACCTGTTATATCGAAAACCGATTATTTCAGCAGCAGACCTAGATTAAGTTAAGGAAAACGGATTTCCCTTAACTAAGATAAAAGCTAAGGAAAGGTTGGAATCATCCCCCCGAACCCCCTTTGCCAAAAGGGAAGATTTCACAGTTACCGTCAACCACAACTCCTCGACCCTTTGGTGCCCACTGCCATGTCCGAACCCTCCCAAGCGCCTAATCCTGCCCCTGCGCCCCTCAATCCCGATGACCTGGAAATTCGCCTGGATTTCGATTTAGGTCATTTAACCCTGCCCCTCCGGGAACTGCGCACCATTCAGCCCGGCTACAGCTTTGAACTGGATCGGCCTGATCCCCAACCGGTGCGGATCGTCGCCGGTGCCCAGGTCATCGGTTATGGCGAACTGGTGCAGATTGACGACCGCCTTGGGGTGCGCGTGACCTCTCTGATTCAGTCGCCTGAGTAATTTTGAATGACTGCTTTTCCCGATCCGTCACTACTTATCCTGACGATGGTCCTGTTGGGCCTCGTCCCGTTTATTGCTGTCATCGCGACTTCTTTCGTCAAGATTGTCGTGGTGCTGCAATTGATACGGAACGCTTTGGGTATTCAGCAAATCCCGCCGACTATGACCCTCCACGGGCTGGCGATCATTCTCACCTTGTACATCATGGCCCCGGTCGGCATTCAGACCTTTGACAAGTTGGTCGGGAAAGATTTGAAAGGTATGGAAACCGCCCAACTGGTACAAGTATTGAGCGAAGCGGCTGAACCCTTTCGGCAATTTCTGGACCGATATGCTTCTCCCCGTCATCAGGAATTTTTTCTGGAAACTGCCAAGCGGTTGTGGCCACCTCAAGCGACCGAAAATATCGACGAAACTCACTTTCTTATCCTGATTCCCGCATTTACCGTTAGTGAGCTAACCAGCGCGTTTGAGGTCGGTTTTCTCCTCTACCTGCCCTTTGTCGCTATCGACCTCATTATTTCCAATATCCTGCTGGCTATGGGCATGATGATGGTTTCACCAATGACAATCTCACTGCCGTTTAAACTGCTACTGTTTGTCATGCTGGATGGCTGGACGCGACTCATTCAGGGTTTGGTGCTCACTTACTACCAATAGGATCGTCCGATGTATGATGCTCACGTCATTGACTTCGCTGCCAAGTGTTTGCTGCTCGTATTTTATTTATCGCTGCCGCCGATTATCGCGGCTTCCCTGGTCGGTACGCTGGTCAGCCTGTTTCAGGCGCTGACCCAAATTCAGGAGCAAACGCTGTCGTTCGCCATTAAACTGTTTGCTGTCGTCGTGACCATCTTCCTCACGGCGCGTTGGCAAGGCGGCGAATTGTTCAACTACGCCCTGGATATTTTTAACCACATTCCTGCGCTCGCTCGATGAACGACATGACGGAATGGCAGCACACGTTGATCGCACTGGTGTTCAGCCTGCCGCGCATGATTGGAGCCTTCATCCTCCTGCCGGTATTCAGTCGTCAGTCGCTGCCAGGCATGACGCGCAACGGCGTGGTCGTCAGCCTGGCCTTAATTGCCCTGCCGATGGTCATGGTCGATGCACCCACGACCCTGCCTCACTGGGCAGAAGCATTGGGCATCGCTATCAAAGAAGTGGTGATTGGCCTGCTGATCGGTTATGGCGCAGCGATCCCGTTCTGGGTCGTCGATTCAACCGGGTTTTTCATCGATAACCAGCGTGGCACGACCATGGCCAGTTCGATTGACCCGATGACCGGCGCACAAACAGCACCCATGAGCATCCTGCTCAATCAGGCGCTGGTGGTGATTTTCTTTGTTGGCGGGGGACTGCTGATGTTTCTGGGTGCACTGTATGAGAGCTATCGGCTATGGCCAGTCTTCTCATTTTTCCCGCACTTGAACATTGAGGCCATACCATATTTGCTTGGTATGCTGGATCGGGTCATGGGGCTGACGGTATTGCTGGCGGCACCGGTGATTATCGCCATGTTTCTGACCGAATTCGCTATGGGACTGATCAGTCACTCCACCCCGCAAATGAACGTTTTTTCTTTGGCTATGCCGATTAAAAGCGGAGTCGGCATCTTTATTCTGATCTTGTATGCCGCATTGCTCTTCAATTTCCTGGGCAATGAATTGTTAAAGATCACTACTCATTTCACCTTACTGGGCCATTTGCTTCAATGAGCGAAAAAACTGAACAACCGACTCCGAAAAAACTGCGTGACGCCCGTAATAAAGGGCAAGTCGCTTCCAGCAAGGATTTGGTCTCCGGGGTGATCATGATTACGCTGTTCTCCTTCCTCTGGATCAGCTCGGATTTTTATTATCACCAGTTCAAGGAATTGATTCTGTTGCCTACGCTATTCATCGGTCCCGGATTTGACTTTGGCTACGGTCTCCAGGAAGTCCTGAATGGTATCCTCATCATCATGATTAAAATGATTTTGCCGCCACTGGGATTGGTGGTGATCGTGGCTATTGCAGCGCACATGTTCCAGTTCGGCCTGCTCTTGGCGTTCGAGTCACTCAAACCTGATTTAAACAAACTCAATCCATTAGAAGGCATCAAAAAAATCTTCGCCATGAAGAACCTGATTGAGTTACTCAAATCTGTCCTGAAAATTGCCTTTTTAACTATTCTGCTTTACTACGTCATTCGCAATAATTTGGCTGATCTCTTGAAAACGCCTGAATGTGGACTCCGTTGCGTACCTCTGGTATTAGGCGCAGTCATGAAAGATCTGGTGGTCAATACCGCATTCGCCCTGATCGTCATTGCCGGAGCCGATTTTGCGTTTCAGAAATTCCAGTTCATCAAGCAACTGAAAATGTCCAAAGACGAGATCAAACAGGAATACAAGGAAATGGAAGGCGATCCGCACATCAAGAGTAAACGTAAGCATCTACATCAGGAAATGCTCTCGCAAAACATGACCAACAGCGTGAAAAAATCCACAGTCGTCGTGACCAACCCAACCCGAATTGCCATTGCCCTGGAATATCGGGAGGGCGAAACCCCGTTGCCGATTGTCCGGGCCAAGGGTCAAAATCTGATAGCAAAGCGCATTATTGAAATCGCGCAGCAAGAAGGGATTCCGATTATGGAAAATGTACCGCTGGCCAGGGCGTTACACGAACAGGCATCGGTCGATCAGTACATTCCATCGGATCTCATTCAGGCGGTGGCGGAAGTGCTGCGCTGGGTGGCGCAACTGCAAAACCAGCGCTAATTCGAGACCCTGCCGGATTCAGGTTGGCTCCGGCACCCGCTGAATACGCGCTTTCAACGCCCGTTCCAGCGCCTGTAATTGCACATCGATGCTGGCGTCCACCACGCCAATCTCGGTTTCCAGAATACAGCCGCCCGAACTCAGCCGGGGATCGCCGATAATCTCGACCATAC
>JAUPTV010000137.1 GCA_030917925.1 Pseudomonadota bacterium | reverse complement strand
GCGCTCTCCATTTAGGTGGAGCGCTGTCCCGAATAGAATAATCTAGCTCGCCTTTCGGCAAGTAGGGCCAACACAGCCAGTCATCACTGGCGGTATGCAGGATCACATACCAGCGGTAGCCATACTCAGGCGTCCCCGCACGGGTGATGCAGGCGCGTTCCGGCCAATCCCCGTCCGGCATCTGGCCCGTCATCTTGGGGGTAATTTTCTGTGGGGACATGTCATACCCCACGTCGTTCGCGCTGGGGTAATAGGCAGGCGAATAAAGGCCATACGAAAACACATGGCCGCCCGGCTGTTGCCAAGCAGTCAGGAGGCTAAACTCGCTGGCATAGTGGCCGGTAAACACCAGTTCCGAACCCCCACCGGCCACCTGTTCGTACTGAGGAACCGTGTAGTAACAGGCATGTTCGGGAATTCCGTTGATCTGCCAAGCGTTACGCGCCGCGAAGGTCGATCCGGTGTTCATAATCTGATCCAGCCCGTTTACCCCGCCCACGGTCGCGGGCATCGGCGTAAACGGACATTCATTCACCCGTTCCAGGCCCACCTGTTTTTTCGGCGGGTCTTCTACCAAGGTGTGCGTAGGAATCGCGTAAATCTTGATGGCTGCCAGTTCTTCGGGAGTAAACGAGGCTTGATACCCTAACGGGTCTCGGGGGAATTGTGGTGTTGGGGCATAAATCATCGACCCGCCAGGGCAAAAGTCTGTGTCCGGGTCTACCCAGTAGGCCCACTGTACGTTGGGCGACGTGGTATAGAACTGATACCCCGCCTTACCCCCACTGGCCGTAATCCAGACCTTGCACACCCGCGCCTGGAGGTTATTCATCACCCGGATTTGAACATCCTCACCCAAGCGCCAAACTTTCGAAAGAATCCTCGCGCCAAACGTCGATCGCCCAAACTCTTTAGCAACGCCCACGTACTTGTACGCTTCCGTGGGGTCGCCTTCAAAGAGGATGCGGGGGGAGATCATCGCGGCTACAACGCCGAGGGCCACTGAATCATGTAGCTGTCAATCGTAGTCATTGCGCCGGTCACGATGGACAGATTCGATAGGATCATTTCCGCTCCGCTGGTGCTAATCCGCCCATCAATGCGCGGATAGGTCTCTGTGGCATCCGCGCTCAGGGAATCCGCGACTGCGCCACCGACATGTCGGAACCATCCCGCTGTGCCGTTGGCAATGCCGACGAACTGCCAGGTCTCGGACGCGCTCTTGGTCAACACCCCGGACGCGGCAGCGGAAAAATCCAGTCCATTCGTCAGATTACTCACCGCCGTCCATGACCCCGCGCCAACCGTGGCAATCCCCAGCAGTGTTCCTGTGGGCGCAGCATCCGCCGTCGCGGGTTGGCTCCCCGAGTAGATAAAAATTGCCCCGGTCGCTAGCTGGGTACGAATCGCTTCAAACATAGCGTTTTTCAGCTTGGTACTGCATTTTAAAGCCATGAGTTTCTCCGTTTAAACGCCTACCCCTTGGGTGTGCGTTGTAGAAACCGCCACAGGGGTATAGGGTCGGGTCAAAGATTTTTCGGTCAACGGCCCGGACTGGTGAACGACCGCATAGGTACTGCCCTGGTAAGGAAGAATCCCCGCTGTGACCTGCTCACGCTGTTGCACAGCCAACGCTTGATCGGTCAAATTCTCGAACGGCCAAGCGCGGCACAGGCCCCGCTCGCTCCAAAAATGCACGCGGTTCAGGTCGTCGTGGGCCATGGCTCCCATGGGAACGCCGTAATCCGCCACGCGCTGCATCGGACTCTCTATCGGGTCTACAAAAATCGCCCGGTCGGTGCCGATGACCATCCCCTGGGCCAGACTGGCAAACAGCGTGATTCGTCCAGCGATCAACAAGAAATCCTTTTCCAACCGGAACTCATGCGGGAAATCCGGCCTGCTGAAATAAATGACGCTGCGATCCCGTTCCGGCTCCCAAACTGAAACCATTATCTGACTGCGCCGCGCGCCAATCACCTCGCCTACCGGGGGCGGATAACTGATGGGGTCTGAGAGCGGATAGGAGGCCGCTGGCGGCGACGGACACAGCGACCCCCACGGAATCACCCGGTCGGGATACACGGCCCAGGAGGCGGCCTTGGATTGCAGAAAAAAGGCATAGCCCAATTCGACCCACTGGAACGGCCCGCCGATCACGCCGGTATGCAGCGGGCGGGATTCCCCGGCCTCGGTGAGTTCTACCAGCGCATCGCCCGTTGTGATCGCCAACAGCCGTCCATTGCGCGTCCCGTACACGTCTTTGAAGCCGTTCAACACGGCGTTGACGCCCGGTCGGCGCGTCAAATAACTCGCGTCATCGCACAGAACATTTTCAGCGACAAGCTGCCACTCCAGCCCCAGGCGCGTGGGGTCGAGGCGGTTGTTCAGCCCTTTGAACCCCTGCACGATGTTCGGTGGGACTTGTGGATCAGCCATTACTCCGCTCCGCTCATCGCCATTCAGCGTGATTTCACCGCATTGACGGCAGTTTCAATCGCCAGATTCAGCAGCGCCGGAGCCATGGAATAGCCCAACTCCCTGATTTCGTGGGCCACATCCATCCGCTTCTCGATTCCGGTCTTAAAATCGGCAGCCTCATTGACGAAAACTGCGTCTTTAATCGCCCGATAGGCGGACGAACCGACCAGCGCCCGAATCGCAATCTGCGCTACTGCAAACCAAAATTTGTTCAATTTACACCTCACACGCAAGCTGCATCCCGTTCCAGTGCGGCCTGCCAACAGGCGCTCCCAATGTGAGCGCAGCTAGGGCGGCTTGAACGTTAGTATTTTTTAGTAATTTTTCGGCATTGGTTCCTGCATACCGTGCGCTATATCCCGCCTTCCTAGCCGCTTCCGTCGCATTGCAGCACGCCGCATAGCATTCGACGAACGCCTGTTGCTTGGGAGTCACGGATCAATGCTCCGCACCGTAAACTCCACCGCTGGACTCTCGTACACTTGCCGTTCTAAAAAACGATCCAACGGATTGCAGAAATATCGGGCATGGACTTTAAACTGGCATGAACCCGGTAGTAACTCGAAGGGGATTCGTACCGGCAACACCAGACGACCCTCGAAGTCTTTTAGTACCGAGGATGGCCCTTCCCACACCACATAATGCCCGCAATCGCCAGTAATCACTCGCCGAATGACGCCATCACACTCGCGCAACTTCTTCGCCGGCTGAAACACGGTCAGCGTATCGCCGTGCCGTACCACTTCGGGAACCGACGTGCCTTGGCTGTAGTGAACAACCGGCGCATAGTCATTAAACCACCCGTACCAGAGCCAGATACACCACGGCACACTGAACAGGCACATCAAGCCGAACAGCGCGGCGACGTGCGCACAGATTCCACAGCGATTTTTCCACCACACATACGTAGTCATTTGGTGGACCACTTATCGAAGATTTGCAACGCACCAGTCACAACGGAGAGAATGACCGCCGCCACGACAATCAAGGCTTTGACCATCCGCGAGGCCGCGACCATCATACTGGCCGCCTCAATCACCGGCTCACGACGCTCCATGTTGCGCTCCAAGCGATCCACCCGCGCCCGCAAATCTTCATGCTCGTTTTGATTCTGGCGGAGCAGTTCGCGTTCTTCACGAGCAATCTCCGCCCGGAAGTTGCGCGCCGAATCAGCCTCCCGTGAACCATGCGCTGAAATCGAATCCGCCTCGCGCCAGCCCGCGTATTGCGGCTCGCGCAAGTTGAGTCCGGTGGTCGGTAGATCGTCTTTGGTCACAGCGTTTTCACCAACAATACCGCGCTATGATCAATGTTCACGCGGCCCAAGTTCACACTCCCACCGGTCATGGTGGTCTTGCGATGAGTGACCGTGACTTGGGTTGCGCCGGGATTCACACTGAACTGAACGCCATAAACATCCGTGAAGGTCGTTCCTTCGCTGTCGGTCATGTCGCCCAAGCTAGTGGAGTCCGTTACAATCGTGCCGCCATCGCACAGCGCCGAATGACTACTGATGGTTTCG
>JAUPTV010000002.1 GCA_030917925.1 Pseudomonadota bacterium | reverse complement strand
GGAATGTCGCTGGGCGCACTCTCCCCGGAAGCTCACGAAGCGCTGGCGATGAACCGGCTCGGTGGGCGGTCCAATTCCGGCGAGGGCGGCGAAGATCCGGCGCGTTACGGCACCGAGAAAAGTTCCAAGATCAAGCAGGTGGCGTCCGGGCGCTTTGGCGTCACGCCCGCCTATCTGGTCAACGCCGAGGTGTTGCAAATCAAGGTGGCGCAAGGGGCCAAACCCGGTGAAGGCGGCCAGTTGCCCGGCGACAAGGTTAACGCGATGATCGCCCAATTGCGTTTCTCCAAGCCCGGCGTGGCGCTGATTTCCCCACCGCCGCACCACGACATTTATTCCATCGAAGACCTGGCGCAACTGATTTTCGATCTCAAACAGGTCAATCCCCAGGCGCTGGTGTCGGTGAAACTGGTCGCGGAAGCCGGAGTCGGCACCATCGCAGCAGGCGTCGCCAAGGCGTATGCCGATCTCATCACTATTGCTGGCTATGACGGCGGCACTGGGGCATCGCCACTCACTTCGGTCAAATACGCCGGTTCCCCGTGGGAGCTGGGACTGAGCGAGACGCATCAAACCCTGCGGATGAATCGGTTACGCGACAAGGTGCGGTTGCAAACCGATGGGGGGCTGAAAACCGGCCTGGACGTGATCAAGGCGGCGCTGCTGGGTGCGGAAAGTTTTGGCTTTGGCACCGCGCCGATGGTGGCGCTGGGTTGCAAATACCTGCGGATTTGCCATCTGAACAACTGCGCCACTGGGGTCGCTACGCAAAATAACGTGTTGCGGATGAATCACTTCCGGGGAACCGCGGACAAGGTGATGAACTACTTCCGCTTTGTCGCTATGGAAACCCGGGAGATCATGGCGAGTCTGGGCGTGCGCAAGTTCGAGGATCTAATTGGCCACACGGACCTGCTGGAAACCTTGCCCGGCGAAACAGCGAAGCACGGTCATCTTGATCTGTCGCCCTTGCTGTCCGATGCCGGACTCTTGCTGAAGCATCCACAATTTTGCATCGAGCCGCGCAATGAACCGTTTGACAAGGGCGAACTGGCCGAGCAGATGGTGCGTAACGCCTTACCGGCGATTACCGCGAAAACTGGCGGCACGTTCTACTACACGGTCAAGAACATCCATCGCTCCATCGGGGCGCGGCTGTCCGGAGAAATTGCCCGCCGGTATGGTGACCTGGGCATGGAAAACGCGCCGATCAAGCTGCGGTTGAATGGCACGGCCGGACAAAGTTTCGGGGTCTGGAACGCGGGCGGTTTACAGCTTTATCTGGAAGGCGACGCCAACGACTATGTGGGCAAGGGCATGGCGGGCGGCAAACTGGTGATCTATCCGCCACGCCACAGCGCTTTTATCGGCCACCAGACGCCGATTATCGGCAATACCTGCCTGTATGGGGCCACCGGTGGCGTGTTGTACGCAGCGGGTACGGCCGGCGAACGCTTCGCAGTGCGCAATTCCGGGGCGCTGGCTATTGTCGAAGGGGTGGGCGATCACGGCTGTGAATACATGACGGGCGGCGTGGTGGTGGTACTCGGGGAAACCGGCGTGAATTTCGGCGCGGGCATGACCGGCGGTTTCGCCTTCGTGCTGGATGAGCGCAACGCTTTCGTGGACTGCTACAACCATGAATTGATCGACATTCACCGCGTCGCCACCGAGTACATGGAGCCACAGCGCAACTATTTACTGGAGCTGATTGAGGACTATGTGGCGGAAACCGGCAGCGTCTGGGGTCAGACGATTCTCGACGATTTCCGCTACTACGCCAGCCGGTTCTGGCTGGTCAAGCCGAAAGCCGCTGACCTCAAATCACTGGTCGGCACCTTGCGCGAAGCCGCTTGAGTCCTTCACCCCCATTCGCCACTGGATACGCCCATGTCCCAAGCCAAGCCATTACTCTTCATTGAAAACCCGCGCCAGGACCCGGACAAGCAACCGGCCCGTGAGCGCGTTCTCGCGTTCAAGGAAATCTACGGCCAGTTCGACGCCAATGCTGCTGCGGTGCAGGCCGGACGCTGCCTGCATTGCGGCAATCCCTACTGCGAGTGGAAATGCCCGGTGCATAACTACATCCCGAACTGGTTGCAATTGATCAACGAGGGGAACCTGTTCGCTGCCGCCGAGATGTCCCATCGCACCAACTCGTTGCCAGAAGTCTGCGGGCGGGTCTGTCCACAAGATCGGCTGTGTGAAGGCGACTGCACCCTGAATGATGGATTCGGTGCAGTCACCATCGGCGCGATTGAGAAGTACATCACCGACGAAGCGCTGAAAGCCGGCTGGCGACCCGACATGTCCCAAGTGACGCCGACCGGTAAACGGGTCGCCATTGTCGGCGCAGGTCCTGCCGGTCTCGGTTGTGCGGACATTTTGGCGCGTAACGGCATCAAGCCGGTGGTGTTTGACCGCTATGCACAAATTGGCGGCCTGCTGACCTTTGGCATCCCCCCGTTCAAGCTGGAAAAGGACATCGTGCAGACCCGCCGCGAGATCATGGAAGGGATGGGCGTCGAGTTCGTACTGAATACCGAAATTGGCCGCGACCTGCCGTTTCAGCGCCTGCTGGACGACTATGACGCGGTATTTCTCGGCATGGGAACCTATACCTACATGAAAGGCGGCTTTCCCGGCGAAGATTTACCCGGTGTCCACGAAGCCCTGCCTTACCTGATCACCAACATCAACCGGCTGTTGGGTCTGGAAAAAGCGCCGGGCGAATTTATTGATATGCAGGGTCAGCGGGTGGTCGTGCTGGGCGGCGGCGATACAGCGATGGACTGCAACCGGACGGCGATTCGCCAAGGCGCTACGAGCGTGACCTGCGCCTACCGCCGCGACGAGGCGAATATGCCCGGTTCCCGGCGCGAAGTCGCCAACGCCAAAGAAGAAGGCGTCCGCTTCCTGTGGAATCGCCAGCCGTTGGCCATTGTCGGGAATGGCCGGGTAGAAGGCGTCAAAGTATGCGCTACCCAACTGGGCAAACCGGATGCACGGGGTCGGCGAGCGCCGGAGATGCTGCCCGGTTCCGAAGAAATCCTGCCGGCTGACCGGGTGATTATCGCGTTTGGCTTCCAGCCCAATCCCGCGCCCTGGTTTAATGAATTCGGCATTGCCGTCGATCTGCGTGGCCGGGTGCAGGCTTCCCCCAAGGGCCAGTTCAAATTCCAGACCCGCAATCCCAAAGTGTTCGCCGGCGGCGATATGGTGAGGGGTTCCGATCTAGTGGTCACTGCCGTATTTGAAGGTCGGGAAGCAGCGGAAGGGATTCTGGAGTATCTGGGGGTGTGAAGCGCCTTCCCCCATGCCAACCCTCCCTCGCAACGGGGGAGAGAACCGCACGTCAACGCTCAAAAATCCATTCCACGCGCTGTAATTGAGTTCCTATCGCTGCATATTGCATAGACGCCGTTTCAGAACCTTGGCACACTTGGCATAGAATAGCGGTACAAAACTTCAGCAAACGGATTTTGAGAACCGATGACCAACCTCCTTCACAATGACTGCCTACTACGCGCCCTGCGCCGCCAACCGGTTGACGTCACACCGGTCTGGTTGATGCGCCAGGCGGGCCGCTATTTGCCTGAATATCGCGCTGCCCGCGCCCGCGCCGGCAGTTTCATGCGCCTGTGCCAAACCCCGGAACTGGCCTGCGAGGTCACGCTGCAACCTCTGGCGCGTTTCCCGCTGGACGCCGCTATCCTGTTCTCGGACATCCTGACCATCCCCGACGCCATGGGCCTGGGACTGTCTTTCAGTGAGGGCGAGGGACCGCAATTCGCCCGACCAGTACGTTCCATGGCCGATATTGCCCGACTGGCCATCCCTGACCCGGAGATCGAGTTGCGCTATGTCATGGACGCCGTGCGGCTGATTCGCCAGGAATTACACGGACAGGTTCCGCTGATCGGCTTCGCCGGCAGCCCGTGGACCTTGGCCACCTATATGGTCGAGGGCGGCTCCAGTAAGGATTACGCCCGGATCAAGGGCTTATTATATGATCAGCCCCTGGCCCTGCACCGATTGCTGGAAGTCGTCACTGCCGCAGTGATCGCCTATCTGAACGCCCAGATTGCCGCCGGCGCACAAATCTTGATGGTGTTCGATACCTGGGGCGGCATTCTCACCCCCCGCGCTTATCGGGAATTTTCGCTGGCTTATCTGGCGCAGATCGTCGCCGGTTTGCACCGTACCGCTGCTCAACCGGTTCCGGTCATTCTGTTCACCAAGGGCGGCGGAGCCTGGCTGGAGGACATCGCCGCCACCGGTTGCGATGCGGTGGGCATCGACTGGACCGTGGATTTAAGCGCGGCGCGGCGACGCATCGGCGACCGGGTGGCGCTACAGGGGAATCTCGATCCTGCCGCCCTGTACGCGGAACCTGAACGGATTCGCGTACAGGTCGCGCAAACTCTGGCCGATTTCGGTCCGGGCGTGGGTCATATTTTCAATCTGGGGCATGGCATTCAACCCGGCGTCGATCCGGATCGCGTCCGGGCGCTGGTCGATGCCGTGCATGAACTCAGCAAACCCTATCATGTGAATTCCGCTGATGCCGGATCATGAACTGGACCGGCGGGTCACGCGCACTACGCTTCACCGACCGACCGGTATTCGCCTGTTGTCTTCCGGCGTCGTCGTGGTCCACTGGAACCGCGATCATTACGACTACCTGCTGCTGCGCGCCTATAACTATTGGGATTTTCCCAAAGGCATCGTCGAAGTCGATGAAGCGCCATTGGCGGCAGCAGTCCGCGAAGTTGAGGAAGAAACCACGTTGACGGGATTACGCTTTCGCTGGGGCGATACCTACCGTGAAACCCATCCCTATAACCAGGGCCGCAAAGTCGCCCGCTACTACATCGCTGAATCCCCCAGCACCGAAGTCCGCCTGCCGCTCAATCCGGAACTGGGCCGTGCAGAACACAGCGAATTCCGCTGGGTCACCCGCACTGACGCCTGGGGTCTGCTGACGCCCAGAGTACGGGCGATTCTGGAATGGACGGACGGCGTCATTGCCCGACCGGTGCGACGGCCCTAAGAAGCTGTCCAGGAACCCCTCTCCCAAGGGAGAGGGGAGTTTTTAGACAGACCCTAAACCCGCCCACCGGACGGACAGTTCTCCCAAAGACTCCATCGATTGCTTTGCTTATGAATACTGGAACCCTGTATATCATCGCTGCCCCCTCCGGGGCCGGCAAAACCAGCCTGGTCAAGCGCTTGGTCGAAACCATGCCCGGCATCGCGGTTTCCATTTCCCACACTACCCGCCCGCCCCGTCCCGGCGAACAGGATGGCGTACATTATTACTTTACTTCGCTGGCGGCTTTTGAAGCGATGATCGCCGAAGATGCCTTTCTGGAACACGCGCAGGTCTTCGGCAACCGTTACGGTACCAGTCGGGCAGTGGTGCAAGCGCTGTTAGCGGATGGTCTGGACGTGATCCTGGAAATTGACTGGCAGGGTGCCCGGCAAGTGCGCGAGTGGCTGCCGGACAGTGAGAGCATTTTCATCCTGCCGCCGTCGCGGGAAGCGTTGCGACAACGCCTGGCAAGCCGTGGTCAGGACAGTGTTGAAGTCATCAACCAGCGCATGGCGGCATCGCTGAACGAATTGTCGCATTACGCAGAATTCGATTATCTGGTGATTAATGACCAGTTTGCCGAAGCGCTGCGGGCGTTGCGGGCCATTCTCATCGCACACCGCCAGCGCCGAACGGTCCAATTGGAGCGCCAGCGCGAACTTTTGCAGTTACTCTTGTCTTAACTTATTGTTTTTAGTTAAGCTACCAAGTTCCTAATTTCCCCTTAACCCGCGCCCGCTACCGGGCCTGGAGAGCTGACTGAATGGCCCGAATTACTGTTGAAGACTGCCTTAACCATGTCGATAACCGCTTTGAACTGGTGCTGGTCGCCGCCCGCCGCGCCCGTGACCTGGCGATGGGTCGTGAGGCTTTCGTGCCGTGGGAAAACGACAAGCCGACCGTCGTCGCCCTGCGTGAAATGGCCGAGGGCAAGCTGGATCACATCATTGCCAAGTCCCGTCGCTCAGCGACGACGACCGAAGCCGACTGAGGCGTCAGCCGGGGTGAAGGCGATGAGCGGGCCGCTGCGGGACATGCGCGACAATCTCCAACCCGGCCACAAGCTGGTGGTTGACGAGGCGTGGCTGGATGATTTGCATCTTCGCATCGACGATCTGTGCGCCATCACCAGTGAATACCTCGAACCCGCCGAGGTCGAGCGGTTGCGCGAGGCCTGCTATTTCGCTGCTGAGGCGCACGCTGGCATCTACCGCAAAAGCGGCGAACCCTACATTTTCCACCCGCTGGCGGTAGCCCGCATCCTGGCCAATGTCCGCTTTGATCATGAAACATTGCAGGCCGCCCTGCTGCACGATGTCATCGAGGACACCCACTATAACAAAGAGCATCTGAGCACCCGCTTCGGTCCCGAGGTCGCTGATCTGGTTGATGGCGTCAGCAAATTGACCCAGATTCAGTTCAACTCCAAGCTGGAGGCGCAAGCCGAAAACTTCCGCAAGATGTTCCTGGCTATGGCCAATGACCTGCGGGTCATCATGATCAAACTGGCCGACCGACTGCACAACATGCGCACGCTGGGTTCGATGCGGGCAGAGTCGCGCCGCCGCATCGCCCGGGAAACCCTGGAGATTTACGCCCCGATTGCCGGGCGACTGGGCATGAACCATCTGCGCCAGGAACTGGAAGACCTCGGCTTCAACCATCTCTATCCGATGCGCTTTCGCGTCTTGCAGGAGGCGGTGCGCAAGCTCAGCGGCAACCGCCATGAGATCATCAGCCAACTGGAAGCCCGCATCGATGGGCGGTTGCGCGATGAGCAGATTTCAGCTCGGGTCATGGGGCGCAGCAAACACCTGTGGGGCGTTTACCAGAAGATGCGCGATAAGCATCTACCGTTTCGGGAAGTTCACGATGTCTATGCGGTGCGGGTCATCGTCGATACGGTTGACACCTGTTACCGGACACTGGGCGCTATGCACAGTCTGTACAAGCCGATCATGGGGCGGTTCAAGGACTACATCGCCATCCCCAAGGCCAACGGCTATCAATCGCTGCATACCGTGTTGTTTGGCCCTAATGGACTACCGATTGAGGTGCAGATTCGTACTGAAGACATGCACATCATGGCCGAGGTCGGGGTCGCTGCGCACTGGCGCTACAAATCCGGCGGCGACAGTCAGGGCAGTTATGCCCAGCAACGCGCCCGTGAGTGGTTGCGGAAATTGCTGGACATGCAGCGCCGGGCGGGTAATCCGGTGGAATTTCTCGAAAGCGTCAAGGTTGATCTGTTCCCCGACGAAATTTATGTCTTCACCCCACGCGGCGAAATTATTGAGTTGCCGCGTGGCGCGACAGCCGTTGATTTCGCCTATGCCATTCATTCCGATGTCGGCAATACCTGCGTCGGTGCCAAGATCGACCGGCGTCTGGCTCCGTTGCGAACCCCGCTAACGACTGGGCAAACCGTCGAGGTCATTATTACCCCGACCGCCCGGCCCAATCCGGCCTGGTTGAACTTTGTCGTCACCGCCAAGGCCCGCGCTAGTATTCGTCATTATTTGAAGCACTTGCAGCGTGAAGAAGCAATTCTGCTCGGCAAACGGTTGCTGGAAAAGGCGCTGGCCGGGCGGATCGGTGGCCTAAACGAACTGTCGCCCAAACGCATCGAAACGCTGGTTCGCGATTTGGGACTCAGCAGTTTCGATGACCTGCTGGCCGACATTGGTCTGGGCAACCGAGTCGCCGCGCTGTTTATTAAACGCCTGCTGCCGGAAGGCGAGGAAGCGGTTTCACTGTACTCCAGCGCCCAGCCCTTGTTGATCAAGGGCGCTGAGGGCACGGTGGTCAGTTTTGGCAAATGCTGTCGGCCTTTGCCAGGCGATGCGATTATTGGCTATCTCAATACCGGGCGCGGAATTGTCATTCATCGTGACACTTGCAAAAATGTCGCCAGCTATAAGAAAAATCCCGACAAGTGGATTGAAGTGGAATGGGAACGGCAAATCGGCGTCGACTTTGCCGCCGAATTGCGGCTGGATGTCGCCAACAAGCGGGGCGTATTGGCAACTCTCGCTGCCGCTATTTCCACGACCGACACCAATATTGAAACGATTAACACCTCGGAACGGGATGGCAACAGCACGACCGTTCATTTACTGCTCGATGTCCGCGACCGGCAACATTTAGCGCAGGTGATGCGACAGTTGCGGACGCTGCCGGAAGTGTTGAAGCTGGCGCGGCGTGGTTAATTTCCCCTACCTCAATCCTCCCCGTCCAGCGGGAGCATGTTCATCAGGAGTGTGCAGCGATGCCCCGTGAAATTATTAATACCGATCAAGCGCCTGCCGCGATTGGTGTTTATTCGCAAGCCGTCAAAGTGGGCCATACAGTTTACCTGGCCGGCCAGATTCCGCTTGATCCCGCCACGATGCAACTCGTAACCGGCGATATGGAGGCGCAGATTCGCCAGGTCTTCGATAATCTGGCGGCAGTCGCTCGCGCAGCGGGAGGTAGTCTGGCCGATACCGTCAAGCTCAATGTGTTTTTGACGGATCTGGGCCATTTCGCCCTGCTCAATCAGATTATGACTGACTATTTCCAGGAGCCGTATCCGGCCCGGGCAGCCATCGGCGTTGCGGCCCTGCCACGCGGCGCACAGGTCGAAATGGATGCGGTACTGGCGCTGGATGAGTAGCGGCCAGGGCCATTTCCCAACCCCCTGCGCATAAAAATGAGGCATAAAAAAAGCCCGCGTGATCCGACAATATCAGTCGGCGCGGGCTAAATCTCGTGATGAAAACGAGAGTCAAACCTGCAAATATCGACAGTTGTTTTACATGACCCATTCAAACAACAAATAAATGACGCTCATACCCGCGATTAACAGAATCAGCGGGTAGAGGATTTCGAGTATAAATCCAAGATTTTCATTCATCACGATTTCCCTGAAGATATTTGAGCTTTATCCATCATGAAAATTTCATGCCATTATAAAAATAATTTACTATTCAATGAATTAAGAGAATAGCAAAGAGATCTGATGTTTCATTTTGAAACAATCCGGTGTTTCACGTCATTTCAAAATGAAACACAGATACGGCTCACAACACGTTGTGTCATACGCCGTTGGCGTTCTTGGTCTGATTTCGTCTTAATTGACGACCAACAGCGGCTGCGGAGGCAGATAGGTCGTGGACCAGGCGGATAGCATCGGTGACAGTTCGCGTCTCAACATCTGCCACGTCACGCCACCCGCCAGCAGGGTGCGAACCATCGTAGTGGCCCACATGCGCTGCTGCATGGCGCGAATCGGGGCAAAGGCTTCTGCCGTGGGTAAGGTCGCCGCGGCGATCCAGCCCACCACCGGGATCCGCTTGTCAGAAGCCAACACTTCCACGCCATGCGGATTGATGATGATGGCGGAACCCTCGTAACCTTCAAGAAAAAGGTCGATGGACGGGTTGACGCCAGCGGCGGGAAGCGTCTCCATGGTGCGCCTTTTATCAGAAGCCGTGACGACCAACCGGTACTGTGGCGCAATCAGCAAATAACCGCCGGACTGGCCATAACGGTTCTGCGTGATCCGGTCCAGGAAATTAGGCTGCCCCAGATCAGTAACCCCGACCAAGACGCCAATCACCGCGCCCTGGGTATCAAGGATCAGCGCTGCCATGACGAAAACCGGCGCTTGCAGCACTTTACCGATGACCGGGTTTCATTTTGAAACATGAAACATGACCCTCCGTGCTGGCGCTGGATGAGTCGCGGCTAAGGCCATTCCGCAGATCCTGCCCAAAAGCCGACGATAAACTTTCTGGGGATGGCGGCCAAATGAAAGATAACCCGCCAACGTCGGATAGTTAGGATCAATGGGCGATAATATGGATAAATTCAGCAAGTCGTTGCGGGTGGCGTCCCTGTCCTCCAGATCCAGCGTTGACACGCCCAGACGTTGGAGATAGGCATCGACCTTGCCGATATCAATGGAGGCGATTCCGACCTGAAAAACCGGCAGTTCGTCAAAAGTAATCATGCGGCGCTTTTGGAATAAGCGCAGTAGTTCCTGCTGCGTTGGGGACTGTTTAGTGGACCCTACCCGGATTAAATATTTACCCTGATTTATACAATGAACTGTGTCGGATCAATCAATATCCACAATCAGAATAGTCGAGTTCTCCAGCTTTTTTTAAAAATACGGGGTATTAACGAGGGGCGAATATTATTCCGGCAGGCATTGATAATGCGCATTTCCATATCGCGCTCTTCAACGCCAGCCACCGCGCCATCGTCTTCAACGCCAATCAGAATGATTCCCCCATCGCTATTCGCAAAAGCCACTATTTCCTCAGCAAGCGAAACCGCATTGACCTGCGCATTCTTGAACTCGATACAGGATGATTCTCCCTGCGCGATGAGGGTTGGAATATCAAAGAGGTTAGCTTGTGTGGAATCCTGCATGGCGCTCTGCTCCAATAATTTGCTTAATTAAGTCTATGGTTTATAGTGACAATCGCCGGCTTTGAAACTCGAACCAGAAACACGGGCTGCTACTTTAATCCAATGTTGGAGATACACAATGAACACCACGCGACAACGCACCTCCTACCGGAGCGAAGCGTTGCCGGTGATTACCGTATCCATCGGCCTGGCAGGGATGAACCCGAAAGACACCGATGTGACCGCTCTGTTGGCCCACGCTGACGCCGCGCTGTATCAGGCCAAGGCCCAGGGACGCAACCGGATCATCATGGCGGACGAAGCATAGATGGACGCCACGGTCTGTGAAGTCACGCCGCAGCCACTGTCCGAGGCGTTGCCGGTCACCACGCTCAAGGGCGTCGGCCCGAAGTTGGCGGAGCGTTTGCGCCGCCTGGGGATTGCCACCATCGGCGATGTCCTGCTGCATCTGCCCTTGCGCTATCAGGATCGCAGCCGCCTGACGCCCATCAACCAGTTGCAGCCCGGCGATGAGGCGCAGATTGAGGCGGAAGTACTCAGCAGCGAAGTCACAGCGCGAGGTCGCCGTTTCCTGCTCTGTCGTCTGGCCGACGGCACCGGGGTGCTGACGCTGCGCTTTTTCCATTTTAGTCCGCCACAGCAACAACTGTTGGGCCGACCCGGTGTCCGGTTGCGCTGCTTTGGCGAGGTGCGAGCGGGTTACAGCGGCGGGCTGGAGATGATCCACCCGGAATGTTGCCGCATCGGCCCCGACGATCCCCCGGTCCTGGATCGCCTGACCCCGATTTATCCCGCCACTGCCGGTCTGCAACAGTTCACCCTGCGTGGTCTGGTGGAGCAGGTCCTGGGGCAGACCGAGGCGCTGTTGCCGGAACTGTTACCGCTGCCGCTACTGGCCCGGTTGCAGTTGCCGCCGATTGCCGAAGCGGTGCGGCTACTCCACCAACCGCCAACCGACGTCGCTTTAGCCGATTTGGAAAGCGGTCGCCATCCGGCCCAGCGCCGACTGGCCTTTGAAGAGCTGCTGGCGCACCAGATCAGTCTGCGCCGGTTGCGTGAACAAACCCGTCGCCAAGCCGCGCCGCCTCTCGCAGGCAGTGGCCTGAGTCAGCGCTTTCTGGAACGGTTGCCTTTCCAGTTGACCGGCGCTCAGCAACGAGTTTTGCAGGAAATCAACATCGACCTGGCGCAACCGCGCCCGATGCTGCGCTTGCTACAGGGCGATGTCGGTTCCGGCAAAACCGTTGTCGCCGCCGCCGCCGCCTTGCGGGCGGTGGATACCGGCGCTCAGGCCGCGCTGATGGCCCCGACCGAACTGCTGGCGGAACAGCATCATCGCAACTTCCGCCACTGGCTGGAGGCGCTGGGGATTGAAGTCGCCTGGCTGACCGGGCGATTGACCGGCAAGGCGCGGCGCACGGTGCTGGAACGGTTAGCCACTGGCGACATTCAGGTCGTGGTCGGTACCCATGCGCTGTTTCAGGAAGCGGTTGTCTTTGCCGAACTGGCGCTGGTCATTGTGGATGAGCAGCATCGCTTCGGCGTCCATCAGCGGCTGGCCTTGCGCGAAAAAGGCCGGGCGGGCGGGCGCTGTCCCCATCAACTCATCATGACCGCGACGCCGATTCCCCGCACCCTGGCGATGAGCGCCTACGCCGATCTCGACACGTCCATCATTGACGAGTTGCCGCCGGGCCGTCAGCCAGTTAAAACCGTCGCCGCCCCGGATCACCGCCGCAGCGAGATCGTTGACCGCATCCGCCAGGCCTGCCTCAGTGGCCGCCAGGCGTACTGGGTCTGCCCGCTGATCGAGGAATCCGAAGTTCTGCAATGCCAGGCCGCAACAGTGACTGCGGAACAACTGACCGAACTGCTGGCGGAACTGCGCGTGGGTCTGGTGCATGGCCGGTTGCCGGCCGCGGCCAAGGAAGCGGTCATGGCCCGGTTCAAAGGCGGCGAAATCGATCTGCTGGTCGCGACGACGGTGATTGAGGTGGGCGTAGATGTCCCCAACGCCAGCCTGATGGTGATTGAAAACCCGGAACGGCTGGGGCTGGCGCAACTCCATCAACTGCGGGGCCGGGTCGGTCGGGGCACGGTGGCAAGCAGTTGTGTGCTGCTGTATCGGCCACCATTGTCGGAGATAGCGCGTGAACGGCTGGCGGTGCTGCGCGAATGCCATGACGGGTTTGAAATCGCCCGCCGCGATCTGGAATTGCGCGGTCCCGGCGAAGTGCTGGGCACCCGCCAGACCGGGGAACAAAACCTGCGTATTGCTGACCTGCTCCGCGACCAGGATTTACTCAACGCGGTCCGCCATAGCGCCGATCAACTGCTCAGCGAACATCCCGAATGTGTCGATCCGCTGATCCGGCGCTGGATTGGGGCCGGATCGCGCTATGGTGAAGTTTAGCGCGAAGCTTAATGTCTCTGGTCTTCCTCGATCTCAAACAGCGCTTCGCTGGCGACTTTGGGCTGTGGATGCTGACTTTCCAGTTTGATCCGCAATCGCAGGTTATTCGCCGAATCGGCATGGCGGATTGCGGTTTCATAGGTAATCCGCCCGGCCTCGTACAGACTGAACAGCGCCTGATCAAAGGTGACAATCCCCGATTCGCTGGACCGGGTCATGACCGGCTTCAGTTCCTTGACCCGTCCCTGAAAGATCAACTCGGCCATCAACGACGTGTTGAGCAGCACCTCCACAGCCGGAATCAGGCCGGGCTGGTCCGCACACGGCAACAGGCGCTGCGAAATAAACGCCTTCATGTTGAACGATAAATCCATCAGAACCTGCGCCCGCTTTTCCTCATGGAAAAAGTTGATGATGCGATCAAAGGCCTGGTCGGTATTATTGGCGTGCAGAGTGGTCAGGCACAGATGGCCGGTTTCAGCGAAATTGATCGCATACTGCATGGTCTCCCGATCCCGGATTTCACCGATCATGATGACGTTGGGAGCCTAGCGCAGAGAATTTTTCAGCGCCCTCTCATAGGAGTCGGTATCGGTTCCGACTTCGCGTTGATCAATCAGCGACTTTTTGTGGCGGTGGAAAAACTCGATAGGATCTTCGACGGTGATGATATGTTCCCGGCGAAGTTCGTTGCGGTGATCCAGCATCGCTGCCAACGAAGAAGTCTTGCCGCAGCCGGTCCCTCCCAGGAAAATGACCAGCCCGCGCTGGGTCATGGCGATATCCTTGAGAATCGGTGGTAAACTGAGTTCATCGATAGTCGGAATATCGTTACTAATCAACCGCATGACCATACCTGCGCTGCCGCGCTGGGTGAAGGCGCTGACCCGGAAACGCGCCAGGTTGGGGATATTCAGGGAAAAATTAACCTCATGATACTGGTCGAACTCCCTGATATGGCGGTCGCGCATGACCGAGTGAACCAGGATCGCCGTCTGCTGCTGCGTCAGTTTACGATCGCTGACCCGGTGAATAACCTGGTGGACTTTGAACGATGGGGGGCTGCCGGCAGTGATGAAGATATCGGCCCCCCCCAATTCCAGCAATTTGACCGCTAGTTCGTAAAGATAGTGGCTCGCTTTTTCACGATTATCGACTTCCAGGTCCGGATTATTTTCCACGTTACACTCCTTCTGGCTGATAAATGCCCATTCGCCAAAAACCTGCTGCCCTTTCGCGGATTGCCAAGTATTCTATATCGCGCAAACCGCCCCGGTTAATTTCTCAAATCTATTCCTGCGCCGAGATCAGCATGGCGCACCTTTCTCTAGGAGACTATCATTTTCATGAGCCGTTCCCGCCCCTTGTTTCTGTCTTGTGTGCTGTTGATCGCGATTGGCGGAACTTCCGCCGCGTTGGCGGCGCGCCCCGCTGATTCAGCGCCACCGTTGCCGGATTTTCGTAAACTGGTCAAACAAAATGAAGCCGCCGTGGTGAATGTCAGTTCCACCCAAACCCCCAGTCGGCGGGCGACGCGCACCCCCGGTTTGCCGGAACTGCCAGGGAGCGAAAATCCCTATCTGGAGTTTTTCAAGCGCTTCTTCCAGGAACGCCCGGAACTGCCTGGCGACCGCCAGGCCAATTCACTCGGCTCCGGATTCATCATTTCCCCGGATGGCTATATTCTGACCAACGCTCATGTCGCCAGGGACGTTGATAAAATTATCGTCCGGCTTAGCGATCAGCGGGAACGGCCGGCCAAGGTCATTGGCGTTGATGAACTGACCGATGTGGCGGTCCTCAAGATTGAAGGCGAAAATCTGCCCATCGTCAAAGTCGGCGACTCCGAGGCCCTGGAAGTCGGCGAATGGGTATTGGCCATTGGTTCACCGTTTGGCCTGGAGCGAACTGCCACTCAGGGGATTGTCAGCGCGGTCGGACGCAATCTGCCCAGTGGCACTTATGTCCCGTTCATTCAAAGCGATGTCGCGGTCAATCCGGGCAGTTCCGGCGGACCGCTGTTCAATCTGCGCGGCGAGGTAGTCGGCATCAATTCCCAGATTTACAGCAGCACCGGCGGCTACATGGGCCTGTCGTTCGCCATTCCCATTAAACTGGCGATGCAGGTCGTCGATCAACTCAAGGCGACGGGCGAGGTGACGCGGGGCTGGCTGGGCATTCTGCTGCAATCGGTCAATAACGACCTGGCTGAGGCGTTCAAGCTGGATCGCCCACGCGGGGCGTTGGTCGCACAAGTTCTGCCCGAAAGTCCTGCCGCGAGCGCCGGTTTCAAACCGGGCGATATCATTCTGCGTTACGGCGGCGAACCCGTGGAAGATTCCTCGCAACTGCCCCGGATGATCGGAGTAACCCCGGTCGGCAAGACCGTGGCCATGTCGATCTTGCGCAACGGCGAACCCCTGGAAATCAAGGCCACCATTGCCCGACTGGAAACCGTTGAAGAACGGGTTTCGACCATGGACGAATATAGTGATCCGCGTTTGAGCATTACGGTCGCCGATTTAAGCAACGAACAGCGCCGCAGTCTGGGCATCGAGGATCAGGGGGTACTGGTGGCCAGTCTCGATGAGGGACCCGCCGCCAACGCTGGGCTGTATCCTGACGATATTATTCTGCAAATGGACCATCAACCGGTGAAGAGCGCCAATCAGTTCGTGGAGATGGCCAAGGAACTGCCGAAGGGAAAAGCGATCCCCCTGCAGGTCCGGCGGGACAGTGAATCCCTGTATCTGGCTGTGCGCCTGCCCGAGTAAGGCATCCGTCGATGAATCCAACCAATTGTCTGGACTTTGAAAAACCAGTCGCCGAACTGGAGGCGATGCTCAAGGAACTGCGGCATCTCAGCGCTGAGCAGGACTTGAACATTAGCGATGAAATTGCCCGGCTGGAGGCCAAGAGCAAGGCGCTCACCGAGTCCATTTTCGCGACGCTGACGCCCTGGCAGGTGTCCCAAATTGCCCGTCATCCGCTGCGGCCCTATACCCTGGATTATGTGGAATTGATTTTCACCGATTTCCAGGAACTGCACGGCGACCGGGCTTTTGCCGATGACCACGCCATCGTCGGCGGGTTGGCGCGGCTGGATGGGCAACCGGTGATGATTATCGGTCATCAAAAAGGCCGGGATACCCGGGAGAAGATTTATCGCAACTTTGGTATGCCGCGCCCGGAAGGCTATCGCAAAGCGTTGCGGTTGATGAAGCTGGCCGAACGGTTCCACTTGCCGATGGTAACATTCATCGACACGCCCGGTGCCTATCCGGGCATCGGTGCCGAGGAGCGCGGCCAAAGTGAAGCGATTGCGCGGAATCTGTTTGAAATGAGCCGGTTGCGGACGCCAAGTATCGGCATTGTCATCGGCGAGGGCGGCTCCGGCGGGGCGCTGGCGGTGGGGGTGTGCGACCGGGTGCTGATGTTGCAATACGGCACTTATTCGGTCATTTCGCCGGAAGGTTGCGCAGCGATTCTGTGGAAGAGCGCCGACAAAGCGCCAGATGCGGCGGAGGCCATGGGTTTAACCGCTGATCGGTTGCTGAAACTGAACCTGATTGACGGGGTTATTCCCGAACCGCCCGGCGGCGCACACCGCGATCTGGCGGTGATGGCCGAGAACGTCCGGGTCGCGTTGCTGGAACAGCTTGAACCCCTGAACACGCTATCCGTGGAAGACCTGTTGGAGCAGCGCTATCAACGGCTGATGAATTACGGGGTCTTCAAGGAAGCCACGCCCGCGACCTCGCTGCAATCCACTTGGCAAACCAGCGTTGCCGCGCTGTTGGGCAAAGAGAAGGCGGTGGATGGCTGAAAGTCCGGTGATGACTGCGGCGCTGGCACTGCTCAAGGCGCACCCGGAACTCCGCCGGATCATTGTCGGCTATAGCGGCGGCCTGGATTCCCATGTCCTGCTGCATCTACTGGCGACGCAGCGCGAGCGCTGGACAACGCCCGGACGAACGCTGGCAGCGCTCTACGTCGATCACGGTCTGCAATCCGTGGCGGCAGCCTGGGGCGAACATTGCGCCGGTGTTTGTCGTGAGTTAGGCGTCCCGTTCCGCGTTTTGCCGATCAACGCCCGACCCGAATCCGGGGATAGTCCCGAAGCCGCCGCCCGTCGCGCCCGCTATGCGGCTTTTGCGGCGGAACTGGGTCCCGAAGCGGCGCTATTGACCGCCCACCACCGGGACGATCAGGCCGAAACTTTGTTGCTGCAATTACTCCGTGGCGCGGGACCACACGGGCTGGCGGCAATGCCCGCCATCAGTCGCCTCGGTCAGGGCCGATTGTTGCGGCCGTTGCTGGAGATGGATCGCGCCGACCTGCTGGCCTATGCCTGCACTCACGATTTGCACTGGATCGAAGACGCCAGTAATCAGGACACTGGATTTGACCGCAATTATCTCCGTCAGCGCATTCTGCCGCTGTTGCGGGAACGCTGGCCGGCGGCGCACCGCACGTTAGCCCGGTCCGCTCAATGGTGCGCGGAAGCCGCCTCGGGCTTGGATGAACAAGCCGCCGCTGATTTGGCGCATCTAGCGACCGCCCGCCCGGATGTTCTACCGATCCCGGCGCTTCGGGAACTGAGCGAATCGCGTCAGCGCCTTCTACTGCG
>JAUPTV010000136.1 GCA_030917925.1 Pseudomonadota bacterium | reverse complement strand
TGGACTGGGCGCGGAAATCGGTATTAGTACTGACAAACTGCACGCCCGTGGTCCGGTCGGCGTTGATGGCCTGACGACGTTAAAATTCGTGGTGCTGGGCGATGGGCATATTCGGCAGTAGCGCAGAGACTAAGCGAATGTCTGGCCACCATCCCATTGGCATTCTCGGCGGCACGTTCGACCCGATTCATTACGGCCACCTGCGCACGGCGCTGGAATTGCTGGAAGCGCTGGAACTGGCGGAAGTGCGGTTTATTCCCTGCCGGATTCCCGCACATCGCGGTTTGCCGATGGTCACTGCGGAACAACGACTGGCGTTGGTGCGACTGGCCACCGACGGTCAGCCCGGTTTCGTCGCGGATGACCGGGAACTGTGTCGGGATGGCACGTCCTATATGGTCGATACGCTGGCGTCGTTGCGCGCCGAAGTGGGTCCGGAAACGCCGCTCTGTCTGATTGTCGGCACCGACGCCTTCCGGGAACTGCACACCTGGCATCGCTGGCAGGAACTCACCCATTGGACGCATATTGTGGTCATGCAACGGCCTGGCGTACTGCAACCCTTGCCGCCGGTGCTGGAAAAGTTCATCACGCCCCAGGTCATTTTCGATGTCCTGGCGCTGCGCCGCAAACCCGCAGGCGGCGTACTCTTTCAACCGGTCACTCAACTCAATATTTCCGCCACCCACATTCGCGCCCTGTTAGCGCAGGGCCAATCGCCCCGCTATCTGCTGCCGGAAGTGGTGCTGACTTCTATCCACGATCAACGCCTGTACCGGCCCGCGCCGATACCCGACTCTGCAACCCGCTGAAGGATTAACCGAATTCATGCAACTTGAAGTTTTACAAAAAATCGTGGTTGACGCTATGGAAGACGTAAAAGCCCAGGACATCCGTATTCTGGATGTGCGCAACATCGCCAGTTTTACCGACCTGATGATCGTCGCCAGCGGCACCTCCACCCGCCATGTCAAATCCATCGCCGATAAAGTCGTCGAAAAATGCGTTGCCGTCGGCATTCGTCCCCTGGGCGTCGAAGGCGATCAGGAAGCGGAATGGGTGTTGGTGGATATGAACGACATCATCATCCATGTCATGCTGCCCCAGACCCGCGATTTCTATAACCTGGAAAAATTGTGGTCGGTTGACACCGGACGGCTCAAGGCGACCGGCTAAAGGCTGACGACTCGCTACTCACCCCTCGCCCTTTGAAAATTCACCTGCTCGCGGTCGGCGTCCGAATGCCGGATTGGGTCAAAGCCGGCTATCTGGAATACGCCGTCCGATTGCCCCGCGAATGCGCCTTGCATCTGATCGAAATTCCTGCCGGGAAGCGCGGTCCGAACGCCGACTTGCCCCGGATCATCCGCACGGAAGGCGAGCGGTTGCTGGCGGCCGTTCCCTCCAGTTCCTGCGTCATCGCCCTGGATGAACGTGGGCGGGAATGGAGTACGGCAGAACTGGCGCAGCGATTGGCCGACTGGTTGCAGGAAGGCCGGGATTTGAGTTTGCTGGTGGGCGGCCCGGATGGACTGGACGCCCCATGCCGGGATCGCGCTGAACATCTCTGGTCACTGTCACGCTTGACATTGCCGCATCCACTGGTGCGCATCGTGGTCGCCGAACAACTGTACCGGGCCTGGAGTCTGTTGCATCACCACCCCTATCACCGCGCCTGATATGCCCAATTTCATTTACCTGGCCTCCGCCTCGCCGCGTCGCCGTGAACTGTTGCGCCAAATCGGCGTCTCCTACCGCTTGCTGCGGATTGAGGTCGATGAAACGCCCGGCGCTGGCGAAAGTCCTGATGACTACGTTGCCCGGCTGGCGCTGGCCAAAGCGCAGTTCGGTTGCGCGGCGCTGGGTCGCCGTCAACCGGCCCCGGTATTGGGCGCGGATACCGCTGTCGTGGTGGATGACGTCATTCTGGGCAAACCTCGTGACCGCGAGGACGGACTGGCGATGCTGGCGCGACTCTCGGGCCGCGAACATCAGGTCTTGAGTGCGGTGGCTGTAGCAACATCCACTCGAAATGCGGTCAAAGTTCAGGAAAGCCGGGTCTGGTTCCGCAACCTGAGTCCAGTAGAATGTGCGGCGTACTGGGACAGCGGCGAACCCCGCGACAAGGCCGGGGGTTATGGCATTCAGGGCCGGGCGGCGACGTTCATCACACATCTGCACGGCAGTTATTCCGGAGTGATGGGCTTGCCGCTGTTTGAAACCGCTGAACTGCTGCGGGAGTTTGGCTGGCCTTTCTGAACCTTTTCCATTCGTTTTTAACCGGAACAGTATCGTATGTCCACACGCGTCGAAGGCGGCACCGGCGACGAAATTCTCATCAATATCACCCCTCGGGAAACCCGGGTGGCGGTGGTAGAGAATGGCGTCCTGCAGGAAATTCTCATTGAACGGGCAGGTAAACGCGGCCTGGTCGGTAATATTTATAAGGGCCAGGTCTGTCGAGTGCTGCCCGGCATGGAAGCCGCGTTTGTGGACATCGGCCTGGACCGGGCGGCGTTTCTGCATGTGTCCGATATCCGCCACGAATATCTCCTCGACAAGGGGCCTCCGCCCGAAACGGAAATCGTTGCGGTCAGTAGCGAACGGGTGCTGGCGATTACCGATCTGGTGCGCGAAGGTCAGGAACTGGTGGTGCAGGTGATCAAGGACCCGATTGGCACCAAGGGGGCGCGGCTGACTACCCACGTGACCTTGCCGTCGCGCTTTTTGGTGTTTCTGGCCGATTCCGATGTGGCCGGAGTATCGGTTAAAATCGACAGTGAACGCGAACGGCAGCGGTTGAAAGAGATGGTCAACGCCTTCCGCACCGAGTTTGGCGGCGGTTACATCGTCCGCACGGCAGCGGAAGGCGCAGAACCCGAGGCGTTGCGGGCCGATATGCAGTTTCTGCAACGGTTGTGGAATTCCATCCAGGATCGTATCCGGGAAACCAGCGGCATCCTTGCCCTGTATGAAGATTTACCGCTGGTGCTGCGGGTGCTGCGCGATTTCGTCGGGGCGAATGTGGAAAAGGTGCGCATCGACTCCCGCGAGACCTGCCAGCGCATGTTGAAATTCGCCGACAAGTTCGTGCCGGAGATGGTGAAGCGCCTGGAACACTATCCCGGCGAGCGGCCGATCTTCGAGCTGTACGGCATCGAGGATGAAATTCATAAAGCACTGGGTAAGAAGGTGCCGCTCAAGTCTGGCGGTTATCTGATCGTCGATCAAACCGAAGCGATGGCGACCGTTGATGTCAATACCGGGGCTTATGTCGGGCATCGCAATCTGGAAGAAACCATCTTCAAGACCAATCTGGAAGCGGCGGCAGCGATTGCCCGGCAACTGCGGTTGCGGAATCTGGGCGGGATTATCATTCTGGATTTCATCGACATGGCCAGCGAGGAACACCGTCAGGCGGTGTTGCGGGCGCTGGAGAAACATCTGGAAAAGGATCGAGCCAAGAGCCATATTTCCCAGGTGTCGCCGCTGGGTCTGGTGGAAATGACCCGCAAGCGCACCCGGGAAAGTCTTGGGCAACTGCTGTGTGAACCCTGCCCACTGTGCGACGGGCGCGGGACGATCAAGACCGCTGAAACGATGTGTTACGAAATTTTCCGGGAGCTGTTGCGCGAGACTCGCCAATATTCACCGCGTCAGTTCGTCGTGCTGGCCGCGCCGGATGTGGTCGATGTGATGCTCGATCAGGAATCCAACAGCGTGGCGCAACTGGAGGCGTTCATTGGCATTCCCATCAAGTTCCAGGCGGAAACGCTGTATACCCGTGAACAGTATGATGTGGTGTTGATGTAGCGAGTCACCATCGCCCGAAAAACGCCAAGTCGCCAAGGTCGCCAAGGTCAAGAAAGGTTCAGCGCTCGCCTACAAAAGCCTCTTGTATCAACCGCTCCATGAGTTCTCCCCAACGTTGCCGGGAGCGCTGCTGCCAGAACCGGGCATCCGTCCGAACATCGAATTTCTGTTTGTAGACCGCCAGCCCCATCACCAGCAGCGCTAAAACGAACGCCAATCCCGCGTTCTGGAAACCGGCAAAGGGCAGCGCGATCCCGGTGAGAAACCCCAGTCCCGCAATCCAGCCCCAGGGAATCGACAGGTAATAATCAATTTCAAACTGCGCGCCATTGCGGCGAATCTTGATCTGCACCGGCCAATCGTCCTGCAACAGATAAGCACGTCGCCGCAGCTCCCAGGCATTCTCCTGTTCAGAAACAATACGAAATTCCTTGAGCAGCAAGGCGTTGCGAAATTTTCTAAGCTGCGCATCGCTGCATCGCCCCGTCGCCCGCGTTATCCGCCCCAAATGCTCTATCGTCAATTCAGCCACAACTATCCCCCATCCGGTTCGTTCACGACTCGCCCACCGTAATCACGACCTTGCCGGTAGATTGACGTGTCACTATCTGATTAAGCGCCTCGACCGCCTGCTCCAGCGGCCAGGTCGCCGACACATGCGGCCTGATCGCGCCGGTTAAATACCAGTCCATCAGGGTCGCGAAACTCTCGGTCATCACCCGGGGATTCAGTTCCGCATAAGCCGGCCAGTTCAGGCCGATCACGTCCACATTCTTCACCAGCAAATGATTTGCGGGAATCTGCGGCACGGTGCCACCAGCAAAACCAATCACCAGAATCCGCCCTTCAAAAGCAATGCTGCGCAGGGACGCCGTGAACAGGTCACCGCCGACCGGATCGTAAACCACATCCGCGCCGCGCCCATCAGTCAGTTCCTTAATCCGCGTTCGGACATCCTCGTGGCCCACATCAATCAGATGATCCGCACCATGTTCACGAGCCACGGCCAGCTTTTCCGGACCGCTCGCGGTAGCAATGACCGTTGCGCCCAACTGCTTGCCAATGGCGACCGCCGTCAAGCCGACTCCGCCGGAAGCGCCATGCACCACCAGCGTCTCACCCGCTTGCAACCGCGCTCGATGCCATAGCGCAACGTGCGACGTGCCAAACACCACGGGAAAGGCGGCACCGTGTTCCCAGGACATCGCCGCCGGCATCGGCACACAGCGCTTGACCTCCGCCACGACCTGTTCGGCATAACCCCCGTGCAGCGTCATGGCGATTACCCGATCCCCGACTGCGATTCTCTCCACACCCGCGCCTCGTTCCAGCACCTCGCCGGACACTTCGAAGCCGGGGCTGAAGGGCGGTTGCGGTTGCTGCTGATACTGGCCACGGGTCATCAGGCTATCGGCGAAATTAACCCCGCAAGCCCGCACCCGGATACGCACCTGGCCCGGACCAGGGCGTGGTTCTGGAACCTCTTCAAACCGCAGCGCCGCCGGGCCGGTGAGTTCGTGGCAAACAATCGCTTTCATGGCTGACAACTCCGTGGATAGTTGCGTCCTTTTAACAGGGAGCGGTACTGGATTCAACGGGTCACATAGCGCGACCGGACTGTCGCCACCGCCTCGGCGATCACTGTATCCAGTTCGGCGCTGGACTTCAGCGAGGTTTGCAGGTCCTGCAAGCGTCCGTCCTTCAGACCGTAAATCCAGCCGTGCAGTATCAGCGATTGTCCCCGCTGCCAGGCATCGCCCACCAGCGTCGTGCGGGCGACATTGCGCACCTGCTCAATGACATTCAGTTCGCACAGGGCCTGCCAGCGCGTGGCGTCGTCCGGTAGCGCGGTGATGAAATCCAGATGCCGGTCCCGCGCATCCTGGATATGGCGCAACCAGTTGTCGATCAGCCCCAGTGATGGCCCTTCCAAAGCGGCCCGGACTCCGCCGCAACCGTAGTGACCGCAAACAATGATGTGCTGAACCTTGAGAACTTCGATGGCGTATTGCATCACCGACAAGCAGTTAAGATCGGTATGCACCACCACATTGGCGACGTTACGATGAACAAATATTTCACCCGGCTTCAGGCCCGTGATCTGATTCGCCGGCACCCGACTGTCTGAACAGCCGATCCACAGGTAACCCGGATTTTGCAGCGCCGCCAGTCCGGCGAAGAAGCCAGGATCGACCGCTCGCATCTCTTCAGCCCAGCGGGCGTTGGCGGCAAACAACTCAGGCAGGTATTTCATCAATCTTCTCCAGTCAATACGAAATTCAAAAAGGGTACCGTATCCCGATACCCCCAGCCTGAACGATGTCTTTCCGCAAGCATCGTCAAGCATTGTTATCCTGGCCGCTTACTCGCCGATGATCTTGCGCACCACGTCAGTCATGGAAATCACGCCGACCGGCTGATCCTTCTCAGTCACGACCAGACGATGCATCCGCCGCCCGGTCATCAGGCTGACCGCATCGCTCAACAGCATCTCGGCATCGCAGGTCGCGCAACCCTGCGTCATCACGTCGCTAGCTTGCAGCGCCCGCGCCTGATCCGGCGTCCGCCCCTGCCGCGCCAGCACCATATCGGTTTGCGAGACGACACCAATCGCCTTGCCGGTTGGGTCCATCACCACCACGGCATGAATTTCCTTGTTCACCATGATTTTGGCGACTGTGCCGACGGTATCGGTGGGGGTGCAGGAAATAATACCACGATGCATCAAATCCCGAACATTGGTGCCGTCGTCAGCGATGGTGATCGCTTCGGTTTCGCCAATACCCGGCAGCGGTGCCGACATTGGATAGGGATGCGGCGTGGTATGCACATCGCCCTTGGGCAAGCTCGGGTGTTCAGCCGCCACCGGCGGCTTGCCGCTGGCCCCTTGGCCAAACTCGGTCGCACCAACCAGCACGGACATGTTGCCGTGCGGGTGCTGGTTTTCGTACATCAGTTGATGGGCCATCGGAATGTCGTCATAGGTGAACGCCCGCGACATGCAGGGGTCCAGCAGACCGCGCAATGCCAGTTCGTTCATCTGGTTGGATTGCTCGGTATTGGCGAAATGCGAACCTTGCAGGCGCTTTTGGCGCATCCACAGATAGCGCAGATCGACGGTGGCGTTATAGCCGGTCGTCCCCGCGCAAACGACGACCATGCCGCCGGTGTCGCAAACAAAGATGGAGGTCGGAATGGTGGTTTCGCCGGGATGCTCGAACACAATGTTCGGTGCACGCTTCTCGCCCAGCACCTCCCAAATCTTCGCCCCAAACGCCCGCACGCCCTTCAACCATTTGGCGTAACCGACATTATCCTTCCAATGCGGCAACATGCCCCAGTGGTCAAACTCATTACGGTTGATGCAGCCTTTCGCACCCAGCTTCATGCAATAGTCGAACTTGTCCTCGCCCGACACCATGGCAATCGGGGTCGCACCGGCGGCTTTGGCAATCTGGATGGCCATCGAACCGAGACCCCCGGCGCCGCCCCAGATCAGCACGACATCGCCTTTCTTAACCGCATTCGCGCCCCAGCCATGCAACATCCGCCAAGCAGTCGCTGCAACCAGCGTGTAAGCTGCCGCGTCTTCCCAAGTCAGGTGCCTGGGCTTGGGCATACACTGCTGCGCTTGCACTTTAGTGAATTGGGCGAAGCTGCCCCAGTTGGTCTCATAGCCCCAGATGCGGTAGGTGGGCGAGTACATCGGGTCACCGCCGTTCTTCACCCATTCGCAGTTGCGGCTGTATTGGCCACAATGCATCACCACTTCATCGCCGACCTTGACGTGGGTCACATCCTTGCCGATTTTGTAGACGATGCCCGAGGCGTCGCTGCCACCGATATGAAACTTTTCCGGTTCGCCCGCCTTGTTGCGTGCGCCAATCACGTCAATCGGAATGCCCAGTCCCGCCCAGACATTGTTGTAGTTGATACCCGCCGCCATGACGTAGACCAGCACTTCGTCATCAGCAATGGGCGGCGTATCAACCACTTCTTTCTGAAATGCCTCCATCGGCTTGCCAAACCGTTCCGGGCGAATCAGCCAGGCGTGCATTTTCGGGGGAATCACGCCCAACGGGGGCATTTCACCGAGGTTATACAATTCTTTCGTCATCCTTATGTCCTCTTCATACGAAACAACTGCTTGCCGGACTCCCCCCGATCTTTATGGGGAGGATTTACGTTCAGTGTGGAGACAGTGCGACTTTATCATCCGACTTGGCCTGCGATAACAGGCTATAGCGAAGATCGCGCTGCCGTTCCAGTAATAACCGGGCCAACAAGTGGCAGACCCGGTTGGCAGCCCGGTCGATGGCGACGTACAGATCAGTTTGGATATCCTCAATCACCAAGTCCTGTACACCGGGCAAGTCGATCTGGATTCGGCAGCGGGTGTCCTTGCCTCTGCGAGGACCGCTCTGGCCGTAAAGACGCACTGAGACCTGGCGCAGGTGGTCGTCGGCCCAACCGAGCGTGTGCCGCAGATGCCGTTCGGTATGTTCGCGCAAGCGGTCGGTCAGCTCAAAACCCCGGGCCTGGATATTAATTTTCACAAAATTGCTCCTTATTGAGTTGAAGTCACTATGAAGTCTGGGAGGGATCAGTCGATAGTACTGACGGTTACAGGAACTGCTTAGTGATCTCGACCAGTTCCTTGACCGACTTGACCGAGTGGTCAAACATCGTCTGCTCATCCTCATTCAATTCGATTTCGACGATCTTCTCGACCCCGCCCGCGCCCAGGATCACCGGAACGCCGACATAGATGCCGTTGACGCCGTATTGACCGCTCAGATAGGCGGCGCAGGGCAACAGGCGCTTCTTGTCCTTCAGGTAGGCGTCAGCCATAGCAATCGCGGCAGAGGCTGGCGCATAGAACGCCGAGCCGGTTTTCAACAGGGCCACAATCTCGCCACCCCCATTCCGGGTGCGCTTGACAATGCCATCCAGTCGCCCCTGCGTGGTCCAGCCCATCTTCACCAAATCAGGCAGGGGGATACCGGCAACCGTCGAGTAGCGCACCAGTGGCACCATTGTGTCGCCATGGCCGCCCAGCACGAAGGCGGTGACATCCTCAACCGAAACCTTGAATTCATCGGCCAGGAAATGGCGGAACCGTGCGCTGTCCAGCACACCGGCCATGCCGACCACTTTTTCCACTGGCAGGCCGGAGACTTGCTGCAGTACCCCGACCATGGCGTCGAGCGGGTTGGTAATGACGATGACAAAAGCGTTGGGGCAATACTGCTTGATGTTCTCGCCGACCGTGACCATCACCTTGGTGTTGACGCTAATCAAATCGTCGCGGCTCATCCCCGGCTTGCGCGGCACGCCAGCGGTGACGATCACTACGTCCGCACCCTCAATGACGGCATAGTCGCTGCCGCCGGTATAAACACTATCAAAGCCCTCGACCGGCGCGGCCTGGGCCAGATCGAGCGCTTTGCCCTGGGGAACCCCATCGGCAATATCGAACAAGGCGATGTCGCCCAGATCCTTTATACCGGCGAGCAGGGCGAGTGTACCGCCGATTTGGCCGGCTCCGACCAGTGCGATCTTTTTGCGTGACATACTGAATTCTCCTTAATGAACCTACAATCAAGCTGGATTAAGTGGATCGAGCCGCACCCTTGGGGGAGGGAGGTTTCTTGCGGGTGTGACCCGACCCTCAAACGGAAATCGATCAGGCCGCCTCGTGGGCCAGTTCCCATTGATCGGGCGAACGCCACAGCCGGGAGCGCAGCAATTCGCGTTCGAAGATGAACTCTTTGGGCAAGCGGTCGAAGAACAGATCGAACTGCTCTTCGTGGGCATGCGCCTCAGAGGTGCCGGCCTTGCGGCCCACCGCCATCAGGTCGTAGAAGGTGTCGCTCGGATAGTCGAGACCTGCCCATGAGAGGTCCTCATGACGCGGCATCCAGCCAATCGGGCTTTCGACGCCATAGCCGCGACCGTGAACCCGGTCCACGATCCATTTCAGGACGCGCATGTTTTCACCGAAGCCCGGCCACAGGAATTTGCCGTTGTCGTCCTTGCGGAACCAGTTGACGCGGAAGATGCGCGGTGGATTGGGTACCCGACGACCGACATTCAGCCAGTGACTGAAATAATCGGCCATGTTGTAGCCGCAAAAGGGCAGCATCGCCATCGGGTCGCGGCGCATCGCCGCCTGGCCAATGGCTGCCGCCGTGGCTTCCGATCCCATGGTGGCGGCCAGATACACACCGTGGCTCCAGTTAAAGGCCTGGAACACCAGTGGCATGTCCTTGCTCATCCGCCCACCGAAGACGAAAGCGCTGATGGGTACGCCAGCGGGGTTCTCCCACTCTGGATCAATGCTCGGCACCTGGCTGGCCGGGGCGGTGAAGCGGGCGTTGGGATGCGCGGCGACCCGACCACAGTCGGGCGTCCAGTCCTCGCCCCTCCAGTCAATGGCATGCGCCGGCGGCGGACCGTCCATGCCTTCCCACCACACATCGCCGTCATCGGTCAACGCCGCATTGGTGACGATGCAATTTTTAGTAATGCTGAGCATCGCATTGGGGTTGGACGCCATATTGGTGCCGGGCGCCACGCCGAAAATGCCCGCTTCGGGATTGATGGCGCGCAAACTGCCATCCGGGCCTTTCTTGATCCAGGCGATATCGTCGCCCACGGTGGTGACTTTCCAGCCTTCAAAGCCTTTGGGTGGCACCAGCATGGCCAGATTGGTCTTGCCGCAGGCGCTGGGCATGGCGCCGCCGAGGTAGGTTTTCTCACCCTGCGGCGATTCGATCCCCATGATCAGCATGTGTTCAGCCAGCCAGCCCTCGTCGCGGGCCATCACCGAGGCGATGCGCAGCGCCAGGCACTTCTTACCGAGCAGGGCGTTGCCGCCATAGCCTGAGCCGTAGGACCAGATTTCGTAGGTTTCCGGGTAATGGACGATGTACTTGCGCTTGATGTCGCCTTCGCACGGCCATGGGACATCCTTTTGACCCGGAGCCAGCGGCGCGCCCACCGAGTGAACGCAGGGGATGAAGAAGCCGTCTTCGCCCAGCACGTCCAGCACGGCGCGGCCCATGCGGGTCATGATCCCCATGTTGACAACAACATAAGGGCTGTCGGTAATTTCAATACCGATCTTGGCAATGGGTGAGCCAAGCGGACCCATGCTGAATGGAATCACGTACATGGGGCGGCCGCGCATACAGCCGTCGAACAGGCCATTCAAGGTGGCGCGCATTTCCGCCGGCGCTGCCCAGTTGTTGGTCGGGCCGGCGTCTTCCTTGTTGATGGAGCAGATAAAGGTGCGGTCTTCAACCCGACCGACGTCGGAAGGATGCGAGCGTGCAAGATAGGAGTTGGGCCGCTTTTCCGGATTGAGACGGATAAAGGTGCCGCCCTCGACCATCAGATTGCATAAACGGTCGTATTCAGCGGGCGAGCCATCGCACCAAACGACCTGCTCGGGCTTGCACAGTGTGGCGATCTCGCCCACCCAGGCGAGTAGTTTCTGGTTGTTGGTGGGTACGCTGGCGAGGTTCGGTGTGTTGCTCATCGTTATTCCTACTCTCCGGTTCGGCATGTTAGGGAACTTTGTAGTTAGGCGACATACGGTATGCTACCTTACTAAAATAAAGCTTATAGTAAGCAAGCTTATTATTCAACCCAAAAAACCGGGATTTCGGAACTTTGTTTGCGGGTATTGGGCTTATGCTAACGACTATTTCCATTGGAACATCGCCATCAAGGCCAACGACATGATCATCCATGATTCCTACCGAGGCCCCGGCTTCCTCCTCACCGACTCCGCTCGCTTGCTTCGCAAGCTCCTCGACCGCCGATTACAGCCGCTGGGTCTGTCCCGTGCGCAATGGTCTATTCTGACCATCCTGTCCAATCACGATGGTCTCTCTCAGTCGCAAATCTCCGACGAACTCGAAATCGAGAAATCCACGGTCGGCCGACTGATCGATCAGGTTGAAAAGAGCGGCTGGATTGAACGGCGTCCGATCCCTGGCGACCGGCGCTTATGGGGCGTCCATCTGACTAACCAGGCGCGGGAACTGACTGCCGAGGTTGAAAAGATCATTTTGAACACCCGCACGGAAATGCTGCGCGGCCTGTCGGCCGAACAGCAGCAAGATCTGTCCGGGATATTGCAAATTGTGAAATTGAATCTGTCGGCTGCTCTTGAACTCGATCAGGCGCAACTGCACCTGCACAAGTTCGAGGACACGACCGATTGAATAGCGGTATTCACAACGCCCTCCCCCGCGAGGGAGAGCGGGAATTTCAAACAGTCCCCTCCTTGGATAAGGAGGGGTGGCGCGTCAGCGCCGGGGTGGTTTGACCCTTACGGCCAACCCGCTTACTCGCCGATGATCTTGCGCACCACGTCGGTCATGGAGATCACGCCGACCGGTTGATCCTTCTCAGTCACGACCAGGCGATGCATCCGCCGCCCGGTCATCAGGCTGACCGCATCGCTCAATAGCATCTCCGCATCGCAAGTTGCGCAACCGGGAGTCATCACTTCTTTAGCGCGCAGCGCCCGCGCCTGATCCGACGTCCGACCCTGCCGCGCCAGCACCATGTCGGTTTGCGATACGACGCCAATGGCTTTACCGGTTTGATCCATCACCACTACCGCATGAATTTCCTTGTTCACCATAATCTTGGCGACGGTGCCGACGGTATCCTCCGGTGTGCAGGAAATGATGCCGCGATGCATTAAATCCTTCACCTTCGAACCATCATCGGTGATGGTGAGCGCTTCGGCTTCGCCAATGCCTGGCAACGGCGTGGACATCGGATAGGGATGAGGCGTGTTATGCACATCGCCCTTGGGCAGGCTCGGATGTTCAATGATCATCGGTGGCTTGCCATGGGCACCCTGGCCAAACGCCGTCGCGCCCACCAACACCGACATGTTGCCGTGCGGATGCTTGTTATCGTGCATCAACTGATGAGCAACCGGCAGTTCTTCATAGGTGAACGCCCGCGACATGCAGGGATCCAGCAACCCGCGCACCGCCAGTTCATTCATCTGGTTGGACTGATCAGCGTTGGCAAAATGCGAACCTTGCAGGCGCTTCTGGCGCATCCACAGATAGCGCAGATCGACCGTGGCGTTATAGCCCGTCGTCCCCGCACACACGACCACCATGCCGCCGGTGTCGCAAACAAAGATGGAGGTCGGAATGGTGGTTTCGCCAGGATGTTCGAACACAATGTTCGGTGCACGCTTTTCGCCCAGCACTTCCCAAATCTTCGCGCCGAACGACCGGACGCCCTTCAACCACTTGGCGTAACCCACGTTGTCTTTCCAGTGCGGCAACATGCCCCAGTGGTCAAACTCATTGCGGTTGATGCAGCCCTTCGCGCCCAGTTTGATGCAGTAGTCGAACTTGTCCTCGCCGGACACCATCGCTACCGGGGTGGCACCCGCTGCCTTGGCGATCTGGATGGCCATGGAGCCGAGGCCGCCCGCACCACCCCAGATCAGCGCCACATCGCCTTTCTTCACCTCATTCGCGCCCCAGCCATGCAGCATCCGCCAAGCGGTCGCGCCGACCAGCACATAAGCAGCGGATTCTTCCCAGTTCATGTGCCTGGGCTTGGGCATACATTGATGACCCTGCACCTTGGTGAACTGGGCGAAGCTGCCGTAATTGGTCTCGTAACCCCAAATCCGGAAGCTTGGCGAATACATCGGATCGCCGCCGTTCTTGACCCATTCGCAATTGCGATTCCACTGCCCGCAATGCATCACCACTTCATCGCCGACCTTGACGTTGGTCACGTCCTTACCGACTTTGTAGACGATGCCGGACGCATCGCTGCCGCCGATATGGAAATCTTCCGGTTCCCCGGCCTTGTTGCGCGCCCCGATGACGTTGACCGGAATACCCAGTCCCGCCCACACGTTGTTGTAGTTGATGCCCGCCGCCATCACATAAACCAGCACTTCATCGTCAGCGATGGACGGCACATCGACCACTTCCTGCTTGAACGCCTCGGTCGGTTTCCCGAACCGTTCCGCACGAATCAGCCAGGCGTGCATTTTCTTGGGAATGACGCCCAGGGGGGGCATTTCACCGAGGTTGTAGAGTTCTTTCATCATGTTGTTGCATTCCTCTCTGTTGGGGTTGTTTGTTGTGAGGGTTTGAATATCAGGTCGTTGACGGTGCGCGGGATGACTGGAACCGTTCCATGACGCGGGTGCGCAGGTTTTCGTAAGCGCCGATGGGCGAACAGCGCGGCGCTCCGGCCAGTTCCGCAAAGAGCGCGGCATCGCCACCGAGCAGATTCAGCCCGTAGCGCCCGAACTCTTCACGCAGGTGTTTAACCAGCCATTCGGCCTGACAGCGCTGACGACGAGCGGTAAATTGCCCACGTTCCAGCAGCCAGGTCCGGTGATTGTTCAATGCATCCGCCAGCGCTTCAATCCCACTGCCCAGCGCGGCGCTCGCGGACAAGGCGGGCGCTTGCCAACCGTCCGCATCAGTGCGTCGCCCCAGGGTGGTTTTCAGTTCCGATAGCGTTTTCCGCGCCGCCATACCGATGTCTTCCTTATTGACGACAATGACGTGCGGGATTTCCATGATACCGGCTTTCAGAAACTGGATGCTGTCGCCGGACGCCGGTTGCGCGACGAAACAAGTAGTGTCGGTCATCTTGGAAACGTCGATTTCCTTCTGCCCGACGCCCACTGTCTCCACCAGCACGATGTCAAACGCCGCCAGCATCGCCAGACTCATCGGCCAGACTTCGGCGCTCAGGCCACCAAATTCGCCGCGACAGGCCAGTGAGCGGATGAACACTTCTTTATCCGCACCACTGGCGTGCATTCGCAACCGGTCGCCCAGCAACGCGCCGCCACTGATGGGACTGGAAGGATCGACTGCCAGAATGGCCACTTTCAAGCCGCGCCGCCGCCACACCTGAATCAGCGCGGCGGTCAATGAAGATTTCCCGGCACCGGGTGGGCCGGTAATGCCGATCAGATGCCCCCCGGCCGCCTGCTTCTCCGCCGGTAGAGCATCCAAAAATGCGGCAGCGCACTGCCGAGCTGCGGGCCGCCGGTCATCCAGCAAATTCAGCGCCTTGGCCAGCGCCAGCCGGTCGCGGCAGCTTACCGCTTGGGCCAGCGCCGCAGGTTCAGGCAGCGCCGGGATCATGCCACCGTGACCACGGGTAGATCGTGGTTTTTACGGATCAGATTCAGGATATCCACCATGATCCCGTTCATGTCGATGTCCTTGGGGGTGTAAACCGCTGAAATTCCGCGCCCTTTCAATAACTCGGCGTCGCTTTCCGGGATGATGCCGCCAATGACCACCGGCAGATTCTTCAAGCCCGCCTGATTGAGATAGTTGAAGACATCCTCGACCATTTCGACATGGCTGCCGGACAACACCGACAAGCCGATCAGGTGAACGCCTTCCTCCAGCGCCGCTTTAGCGATTTGTTCCGGGGTCAGGCGGATGCCTTCGTAGACGATCTCGAAGCCGACATCGCGACCCTTGACCGCAATCTGTTCCGCGCCGTTGCTATGCCCGTCCAGACCCGGCTTGCCGATCAGCAGGCGCAGAGGCCGACCTAATTCTTCGCCCGTTTTGGCCACTTCGGCGCGAATGGCTGTGACCTTGGCGCTGCGGCTGTCCTCATTGGCCGGAATGTCGATGCCGGTCGGGGCGCGGTATTCACCGAAAATGTCACGCAAAGTTTGCGACCATTCGCCGGTGGTCACGCCCGCGTGAGCGCACAGAATCGACGCAGGCATAATATTCGCGCCGCTGCGGGCGGTTTCGGCCAAATTGGCCAACGCCGCGTTGACTTCAGCATTATTCCGCTGGGCGCGGAAGGCGTTGAGCCGTTCGATCTGCTCGCGTTCCGCACGCGGATCGACCTTCATAATGCCGCTGTCCTTGCCGCCAGTCAGCGGGGAGACTTCGGTTTCCTTGTAGCAATTCAGGCCGACGATCTTCAGATCGCCGCTTTCAATGGCGCGCATCCGGTCGGTATGGCTGGACACCAGTTGCCGCTTGACATAGCCGGACTCAATCGCCTGGACCATGCCGCCTTGTTCCTGCACCCGGGCCATTTCCGCAGTGGCGCTATCCACCAGCGATTTAACCTTGGCGGCGATGACCGTGGAACCGTCGAAAATGTCGCCGTATTCCAGCAAATCGGTTTCAAAGGCCAGCACCTGCTGCATCCGCAACGCCCATTGCTGATCCCACGGACGCGGCAGACCGAGCGCCTCGTTCCAGGCCGGGAGTTGCAAGGCGCGGGCGCGGGCGTTCTTGGACAGGGCCACGCCGAGCATTTCCAGCACGATGCGCTGGACATTATTTTCCGGTTGCGCTTCGGTCAGCCCGAGCGAGTTGACTTGTACGCCATAGCGGAAGCGGCGCATTTCCTCGCTCTGTGCGCCATAGCGTTGCTGGGCCAGTTGGTCCCACATCTCGCCGAACGCCCGCATTTTGCAGGTTTCCTCGATAAAGCGGATACCGGCATTGACGAAGAAGGAGATGCGTCCCACCACTTGCTCAAAGCCGTCCGCGCCGATCTGCCCGGAATCGCGCACTGCATCAAGAATGGCGATGGCGGTAGACAGCGCATAGGCCAATTCCTGAGTCGGGGTCGCGCCCGCTTCCTGCAAGTGATAGCTGCAAATGTTGGTCGGATTCCACTTGGGAATGTTCTTGACCGTGTAAGCGATGATGTCGGTAATCAGCCGCACAGAGGGTTGCGGCGGGAAAATATAGGTGCCCCGCGACAGATATTCTTTGAGGATGTCGTTTTGCGTAGTGCCCTGCAACTGGGCTGGCGCAGCGCCCTGCCGTTCCGCGACCGCAACGTACAGAGCCAGTAACCAGGCAGCCGGCGCGTTGATGGTCATCGAGGTGTTCATCTGCCCGAGCGGAATCTGATCGAACAGTGCTTCCATGTCGCCGATATTGCAGATCGGGACACCGACCTTGCCAACTTCGCCCCGCGCCAGCGGATGATCAGCGTCGTAGCCGGTCTGGGTTGGCAGGTCAAAGGCCACTGACAGGCCGGTTTGCCCTTTACTTAAATTGGTGCGATAGAGTTCATTGGAAGCCTTGGCGGAGGAATGGCCAGAGTAGGTCCGCATCAGCCAGGGTTTGTCGCGCTTTACAGGGGTGGTCATGGAAGCCTCTTTGGGTGGACTGTGGTTTGGGGTTTAATTGTTGATTGTTGATTTTTAACAGCAAGTCAATGCGCTATTCCTTGCCAATAGCGTGATAGAAAACGAAATCCAGGGCACCGAATAACTCGGCCAGATCATCAATCGTGAAGCCGGTTCTGTTTTTGGTGAACCATTTTTATCACATTACCTAACTTGATAAAATCCACTTCAGTTAAACTTTTTCAGAGACCGATTCCTCTAGGCAGCTTCAGCTAATGCACTCTCTACTGCTTGAGGTAACACGATCTCTATGAAGTAATCTTGAGGATAAAGATAATCTTCTCCCGATTCGTCAATGATTCTAATTTGGTGGTGCTTGGCAGCATCAAAATCAGGGAGTACTTCATAGAGTTTTCGTTTCTCTAACGAAACCTCGTAGCCGTTATTATAGATGCAAATGACAAAGCAGCTTGTATCTTGCTTATCGTTCATAAATTTCAATCCAAATAGCCCTTAATCTTGAGTTCTTTCCGTCCAATACCCGTAGCTTCATACCAATGTATTTCAGCCAGCCTAGTCAAATCGTCGGATAGCTTTATTGTTGCAATACCTTTTCGTTTTCGTCAGCGTCCCTTGCCATACACTCTGTTCAGACGATCCAGTTCGCGGATTTATTTTCCAACTGCAAAAGTTTCAATGGCCGTGAATTACTAATAGTTTGAAAAGGTACTGTCATATGTAGATCAAGCGATTACATAACATTTTTATCGGCATTTAGCTACGCTCATCCACTTTATTTTTCTAAAATCTATGAATATCTATTTTTAATTCACCTCGATGATATTTTCGATGGCATGACTCACATAAAGTAGTCATATTTTGTAAATTAGCTGGACCTCCCTGAGAGTAGGGAATTAGATGATGTCCACAAGATTTACGGCTAATAACACCACAAACAAGACACTGATAAGACTCTACCTGTTTTACATATTTTTGAATTTTCACATGAGAAGATGGCCTTATATTTGACATCACATTAACACCTCTTTTTTCTTTGTTTTTTTCTACTAGGCTTTGTTTTAACTTCTTCAGTCAATAGTTTTTCTGGTTGTCTAGTTAATTGTTTCCTATTGCCCTGAACTATAGTAAAACGGCCATTAGGGGCAATTTCCTTCATTTTTCTCAGGGCATTGGCAATACTATTACTTTGATCTTCGGTTATCTCGTCACCTATAAATATTATCTTTTTATCAGCTTTATCTGCTGAAAAAGGATTAATAGTGATAGAATCAGATTTTCTATCAGGACAATTTCTCTTATCATGACCTTTTTTACGACAATTACTACATTTTCTACTTTTCATAACATCTCCAATTGTTAATTTAAAAAGTTGTTACTTTCACAACATCTTCTAAACCATCAATATTTTCTGATGGTTGTCTATTACCAAGTATCTCAATTTCTCTATCACCAAAAGAAATATACCAAGTTCGTTTATAGTTAATACATGGTAGTCCCTGCTCATCTGGTTCAAGACTAAATATTTCAACTTCTTCGTTTTTATGTCTCACCGCAATTTGTATAACGCTGTTTTCAAACCAAATATTTAAAACATGATCGCCTTCTTTAAGAATTTTTACGTTAACACTAATCTCACTATTAACTATTAATCCTTCATTAACTGGGCGCTTTTTTTTACCGGATGTACGTTGGCTCATTTTTTTATTACCTGTGTTGTAGTAACAAGCTTGTACCCTCCCCCTTCCGAGGGAGGGGCTATTCTCACTTCACGCCGGACGCCGTTTAATCAGCAACCGCCGTTCAATCTCAAAGATCTTGTTGCTTAGCTTTTCCTTGCTCAATTTCTGTTTATCATTCTCCTTGATAAACAGATCAGCGCCGTAAGTCTCCAGCGCCGCCGAAGCACTGATATTCTTCACGCCGATAAACTGGAAAGTCACGATGCCCGTTGCATCGTTATTCGGTAACGCCTCGGTCGCCACCACCCGCGACAGTGCGGCCACCGTATCGCCAGACACCGCCGGTTGCGTGTGATAACCCTCGGTGAAGCCCAGTTCCCACAGCGCATTTTCGCTCACATCGCGACTGGCCAGTCCTTCCAGCCAGGCAAACACTAGCCCGCCATAGACAATCGGTTCGCCGCTCATCTTGCCGGACAGGCCGGTGCTGTACACCCGGTCAAAATGCAACGGGTGAGTATTCCCCACCAGATATGTCCAGGCCATGTGCTCATCAGTAATCGTGCGGCCATTGGTATGAACGATCAGATCACCGAGGGAGAAATCCTCGAAATAAGTATTTGGGCCGGTCAACTGGCTCCGATAACCGCCACCATTAATCGGCAATTCCGCCACCGGATGCTCCACCCACGGGAAGTCCACCGGCGTTGTCGGCGCGGGGGTCGTCGGCAGACGGTCGCCGCGATAGCCGACCATAATCTTGCGCTCATACTGCAACACCACCTGGTTATGCTGATTCACCCCCAGAGTGCGAATCAGCACGATCCCCGGCTTGTCCTCGCCACGCGCCTTACGGTCCATGACTTTGGTATAGCCGCGCAGGGTGTCGCCCGGATAGACCGGCCGCAGGAACTGGACGTTGTAATAACCCAGATTGGCAATCGCCTTCTCCGAATCATTATGCACACCCAGCGACAGCACCACGTTGAACACCATCTGCGGGCTGGCGGGCAGATCCGGGAAGCCGTGCGCCTTGGCGTATTCCAGATTCAGATACAGCGGGTTGCACTGCATGAACACCCGGGCGAAGTCCAGCATCGGGCCGCGTTCAAAGGTGTAGCCACGCGGATGGACAAAGACCTGTCCCGGCACAAACTCATCGAGATAGCGCCCATACTGCGGACGCCGCGCCCATTCCAGATTCACCGCTACGGAACCGGCGACTTCGGGTTGTTCAGTGGCTAATCGCATCGAGAAGCTCATGATTTATTTCTCCACCTCGGCCTTGGCCTTTGCATTATCCACCAGCGAGCGGGTAATCACCTTCAGCGCCAGCGTCTCTTCGGCGCCCTCGAAAATTGACAACACCCGGGCGTCAATGAAATAGCGGCTAACCGGCGTTTCTTCGGCATAGCCCATTCCGCCGTGAATCTGCAACGCCTCGCGGGTCACCCATTCGGCGGTTTTGCAGGTAAAGAACTTGACCATGCTGGCTTCCATATCGCCTTCACCTTTGTCCATCAAGCGGCCCACGGAATAGGTGAACTGCCGACCGACCGCCAGATAGGTTGCCATCCGCGCCAGCTTGACCTGAGTCAACTGGTAGTCGCCAATCGGATAGCCGAACACCATGCGTTCCTGCGCGTAGCTCAGCGCTTTCTCATAAGCCGCCTGCATCACACCGACCGCACGGGCAGCGGTCTGGATACGTCCACCCGCGAAACCGGCCATGGTGAAGTAAAAGCCCTTGCCCTCACCGTCCGGTCCGCCCAACAGGTTCTCGTCAGGAATAAACACGTTATCGAAGAACAGATCAAACGAGTGCATCCCGCGATAGCCGATGGTGGCAATCGCCTTGCCGGCCAGCTTGCCGCCTTCCGGCTGGACAAACTCGAACTTGTGCCCGGAATAATCCGGCTTTTCCAGCAGGAACATCGACAACCCGCGATGGCCCAGCGACAGGTCCGGGTTGGTGCGGGCCAGCACCAGTAACACTCCAGCGCGACCGCCGAAGGTACACCACGTCTTGGCACCATTCAGCAACCAGCCGCCTTCAGTTTTAGTGGCTTTCAAGCGCATGTTGGCCACGTCTGAACCGTAATTGGGTTCCGTGACCGCGACGGCGCAGAGCAGATCGCCAGTGGCCAGTTGCGGCAGCCATTTCAATTTCTGTTCCTCGGTACCGCCCTTCAACAGCGCCTTGGCCAGAATTTCCGGACGTGTAATCAGACTGCCTGCCGCGCCCAGCGAACCCCGCGTGAGTTCTTCCGTGACCACGATCATGCCCAGATTGTCTTCCTGCTCATCGCTCTGGATGCCGCCGAAGCGTTCCGGGATGGAAATACCGAAGCAGCCCAGATCCTTGAGTTGATCGATAATCGTCGCGGGAATGTCGAGATCGTGGCGGTGAATTTCTTCGGCCAGGGGCATCACCACTTCTTCCGCGACGCGCCGGAAGGTTTCACGCATCATCTCGTGATGATCGTCCAGCAAATAAGCGCCAGTGACGCCGCCCTGAGCGCGCATTAACTGGCCCAGTTCAGCGACTTTAACCGCAGCCAGTTGCGTCAGGCAAAACTGCCGCACCGCAATATGATCGACCGTTGCGCCCAGCCACTGATCGTTCAGCCCGAAGTCGGCGGGGCGGGCGCTCAACCGGTTACGAATGCCCTGTAGCGCTTCAGCGGTGAACAGCAGCGCGAAGCGTTCCTCCAGTGTCAGTTCACTGGCCGAACCGCCGCCAGCAGTCCGCGCCCGTTTTGCGTAATCCAGGCTAAAGCGGGCACCGGTCACTTCTGCACAGGATAGCGACAGGTCGTAACTGACCAGTTGATGCTGGTCGAGCAGCGCGGCGGAGATTTTGCCATCGGCTTTCTGGGAGCGTTCTTTCACGTCCGCCAGCGAATAGTCCAGCGCCTTTTGGACGGCGTCCAGAGCCAAAGCGGCCTGCTGCAACTGTTCTGCGGGATTCTGGATCGATGCAGACATCGGATGACCTCATGATGGTGGTAGCGAATTTTCACAAAAACCCTGAAATGAGTAAGGCTCTAAGTGCGAAGTTTAGGCTGAAACCGTTTTTTAAGCACAAGGTTTTGAACGGGGCGAGCAGCAAAAATTTCCAAGCTAAATTGCTCATGTTCAAGCCTCCGATTTTTCTTGAGTTGCGCCATGTTCCGCCGAGCTTTAACATACACAAAATATTTACGAGAAATACACATCATGCGCACGAATATTGTGATTGATGACCAGTTGATGAAAGACGCTTTGCGCCTGACCCGGCTCAAAACCAAGCGCGAAGTGGTTGATTTGGGCCTGCGCACCTTGTTGCGGTTGCGCCAACAGGAGGAGATTCGACGCTTCCGGGGCCAGTTGAACTGGCAAGGCGATCTCGACGCCATGAGAACCGACTCATGATTCTGGTCGATTCCAGCGTCTGGATCGACTATTTCCGGGGAACTACAACCCCACAAACCGACTGCCTGGATGCTTTGCTGGGTACGGAGCCACTGGCCGTTGGCGACCTCATCCTGGTTGAAGTGCTACAAGGATTTGCCGGTAATCAGGATTTTAACCAAGCTCGAAAGTTATTGACTTCTCTGGAAGTTATCGAGATTGGGGGACTGGAGGTCGCGATCCAGGCCGCGCGAAATTTCCGCACGCTGCGGACACTCGGCGTAACCGTCAGGAAAACCATCGACACGCTGATTGCGACACGCTGTATTGAAAGCGACCTTGCCCTGCTTTACAGCGACCGGGATTTTGACCCCTTCGTGAAACATTTGGGTTTGCGTCCCGTCCATCCATGCCCCCTATAATGCCCACTTTACGCCTCCTTCCCATTCACCGGCTGCCTTCCTGGACGCCGCGCTCAAGAGATTTACTGTGGCTATCAACGACCTCGCCATTTCCGCCCTCGGTCATTACGCTGGCCTGCTGGTTATCGAACTGGATACTCAGGAAGCCGACCCGTCCGGCATTCCCCCGGCCCCGCTCAGTGTGACGGCGACCGACGCGCTGGCTGGCCACCTGGCCAAGGATTTGAATCATATTCTCGATGGCATTGAGCAACTGGGGCTGATTCTGCCCGGCGCTTTATACGACCAGACCGAGATTCTGCAGCCGGGCTTCCCGTTGATTGAAGCGCTCGCTGACCTGTATCGCCGCAGTTTACAGGGCGGCTTTACCCCGTCAGTGATGGCGCTCGGTTCGGACAGCGGCTATTTGCCGGTTGCCGCGATTGATCCGCAGCGGCGTCCCGGTTCTGGCCCGCTGTTGCTCTTGCCCTTCTGCTTTGTCGGTCCCCGCGAGGCATTGGGCCGGGTGGCCCGGATCATGGAGGACCGCCTGCTGCAAAATGGCGAGGTCTCCCCAGCGACCCGTGAAGCGGTGCAACAGGCGTTCGGTCTGACCGCGCTGAATCTGTCCTTCGCGACGATTGGCGATCTGTGCGCCCTGCTGCGGGTGCAACTGGAAAGCCATGATTTGTTACCGCTGTGGGACTTGCTGGAACAAGCCTGGTTTGCCCGGCCCGGCGTCCGCTCTGCAACTCTGGAAGGCGGCAACCGCTTTCTGGTCGAAGGCGATCATGCTCATACCCTGTTCTACACGTTTGACGACTGGGCGCAGTTCGGGCCGGGCCGCACACTGTCCGTGGCCAAATTAGGTGAAGGTTATCAACGCTGGGCGCGGCTGCAACGACAATACGCAATAGCGCTGGACGCCTATGGCCTGGAGGTCCGCTGGGTGCTGGCCAATCCGCAACTGGAAGAAAAACTGGCGACAGCGGCCGGCGATGCGGCGAAAGTCGCCATGCGGGAGATTCCCTGTTTGTCCGGGGATTATCTGGTTGAGGCGATTTTCCAGAACGACCGGGAAGCGCCGGAACAGCAGATGACGATCACGCATCACGCCGATCCGGAACTGGGGACGCTGGCCTATACGGTGAGGAGCCTGGATGCGGGCGATCAGTTGCTGCGACTGGAACATCACTATCCGCTGCGGCCCCAGGGGATCAACGTCATCATTGACCGATTGATGCAGCGCTGCGCGGAACAGGGGACAGAACGGCAAGTGTTGCATCCGGGGCGTCTGCTGTATTCGGAAACCGGGCGGAGCCTGCGGTCAGCGACGGTTGCTGATGTGCCGGGGGCGGCGCGGGCTGTGCATTAAGGTCATTTCTCATAATGAAGATACCGAGTATCGATCATCATTCCAGAGATTAACCACGAAAAACACGAAAAAAACACGAAAATTTCTCTCTTTTTCTGTGTCATTCTGTGGCTAAAATTCTCACGTTTGGCTGGAGTGAGGATCAGTGCGGGTATCCTCTTTTCAGGAAATGGCCTAAGGCATCCGCTGATACTGCAAATTTATGGCGTTCCAACGCCAGATAATCAGCGGCGGTAATGAATTGTTCAGCCGGTCGGGACATGGCGACTCCTCCCGTTAATCGTGGATGCTTTAGTGAGCAAGACTATCAATCCTGATGGGCGAAAGAGGCCACCCCAAACACCCGCGCCCGTTCCAATATTCCCACCGCCCAGCGGCGATGCGTGGCCGGTTCGCAAAACGTCTCATGCAGCTTGAACACCGCTGCCGCTTCCGGGGCCAGCACCGCCGACGCCAGTTCGTAATCCTCGCGGGAAACCTGATAGAGCGATTCGATCACCGGAATCTGCGCCGGGTGAATCGCGGTCTTGCCGACCAGACCGTGCTGAAGATCCGCCTCCACCTCCCGCACCAGCACCTCCGGCGTATCCAGCCGCTCAAACACCGGGGCGCTCAACCGATACCCGGCAGGATGAAAGACGCATACCAAATCGGTAATCACCGCACGCAGTGGCGTATCGTAAATCGTTGCCCCCCGCGCCCGGCGCAGACCCAACAGATTCAGCAAATCATTTCCGCCAATCCGCAGACACAACACCCGCTCCCGCAACCCACTATCGTCCAGCAGGTCGCGCAGGATTTCCATCTGACGCCGCTCAAACGTCTCGGCAGTTTCCAGAATCGGCATCAGCCAATGCCCACAGCGATCATCCCAGACCCGCAGCCAGTCGCTCAGTGTCCGTGGCCCAAACTTCGGCAGCACAAAGCCCTGAATCCGCTCAATTCCCTCCATCCGCAGCAAGCGCCGCAACACGGCCGGGGTTCGGGGACGAATGAACCGGAACGGCGGTTCAGGCTCCAGTTTCGGCAACAACGTCGCCAACTGATGTAGCGCCATCTCCAAATCGCGCTCATGCACGGCGTCTTCCGTACAGAAAATCAACGACCGGGCAGTAGAGCGTTTCGGCCCGTGCGCTAACGTCGCCAAATCCGCCCGATGGGCCGGCATATACAACGCCGCCCCCAGCATCGTTGCCGAAAGCGCTAACGGGGATTCAGGGTGATGCGCAGGACTCAGCCCGCCGTGATGCAGATGTGGGGCGCGAAAATCAACCGGAATAACGCTCATAACAGATCCTTAATGAGGGCTGTGGCCTGAATCGGCATCGCCGGATCGATCACCACCGGCACCTGCTTTTCCCTGACCAGCCATTGCAAATGCGCGACATCGGGGTGTGTGGGATCTTTCAACAACAGCAGGCCAGGGACGCGGCGCAATAATACGCGGGTGGCTTCGGCAACCCCTGGTTTGACAAAGTTGCGGTCACTGATGGCGTAGCGCTCATGGAGGCGGGTCAAAAAATCCCGCATCGCCCGTCGCCGTTCCTGCCGTTCGCCGCTATCGCCACGCACTGAACCCGCCTGGACTGTGGCGAAATGCGCACTCACCTGATCAAGAAACCAGTGAGAACGGTCATGCGGCGCGAATTCCTGGTAAAACACGCAGCCGTGAAAATCCGCCGGACCGATAGCGGCATTGAGAATCGAGCGGCTGGTTAACCCGGACACCGTGGCGTTGAGAATGCCGCTGGGAATCGCGTAATCGTCATAGGTCGCGGCAATCTCCGCCGTGCCGCCAATGTCCGAAACGACGTGCAACGCCTCATCCAACTGCTCCAGTTGACGGGCATTCCAGCGCCGCAACGCACGTTGCAACTCTTCGGTAATCACCCCTTTGGCGGTCCAGCCATCAACGAACGCCAACCCGGACGGATCGCGCTGCTCATGGCGCAGCATGAACGCCAGCGCATTCTCGTCAATGCCCCGGTCGCGGATGATGGAAATCGAGTAATGGCGGACATCCAGGCGTCCCATCCACCGCAGGGCGCGCGCCAGCAAGGCCCCTATTGGCGTTCCCGCCCGCGCCAGCGACACCACCGTGACCTGCCGGGGCCGGGTCATCGCCAAATACCGCGCCAGCCCCATAATCTCCGTGGCCAGTCGCACTGCATATCGTTCGGTTAGCGCCTCGAACAGTTCGAGATAACGCGGTTCCGGCGTGCGTTCCGGGGTCAACATCTCGCTGTAATGCCGCTGGCCGGATTGAATCAGTCGTTCCTTGGCCGCCACATCCACCATGGCCAACGTCATCGGCTTGAGCAGAAAGATCGCGTCTTCCGGGGCATAACTGCCGGTAAAGCGGCTCACCATACGCCCCACCCCAACCCAATCCCACCCGGCGGGGAGAGCGTTTTTTCCCAGGTTTCGAGCTGAATCTGACTGTTCCGGGGTGTCAGGGCAAAATCGCAGCTCCGCATGAACGGCAGGTCCGTCAAACTATCGCCGGCGCCAATCGTGACCAATGGCCCATCCCGCTCCAGTTCAGCGATCACTCGTTGCACCGCGTCGTGCTTCTGTGCGCCCCGAACGGTCAATGCCAGATTGTTGCCATTGCAATGCAGTGCCAGTTCCGGCGGCAATCCGGTGCGTTCCAGATGCGTCCGCAACCGGGTCAACGCTGCCCCGTCATCATCGGCTTTGACCGAAATATAGGTCAGCCACTCATCGACCGAATGATTGGCCACCCGGTAGCGACCCGCCGTTGCCTCAGCACTCAGTCGAGCGGAAAGACCCCAGAGTAAGGGCTGCGCCGCCACCAGCGCCGGACGCACTTCGGTATACCACCAGGTCGGCAACGATCCATCCGCCTGGCGAATGACCGCCCCATGGTGGGTAATCCGCCAGGAGGTGAACTCAATCGCCACCCGCGCCAGAGCATCGTCCGTGCGGCCCGTTACCGGAATCACCACACCCTGCTCCAGCCAGAATGCCATTAATCGCTGTTGCGCTCGGGTCATGAATGACAGCGCCTCGCCAGCACGGTTGAAGGCGGCAGGCGTGAGCGGTTCATCCGGTGGGCATTTCGGCGCGGTTTGCAAAATCGTGTCGTCAAGGTCCAGAAAAATTACGATGCGCGGCATGGTGCCTCCACAGCGAATGCTAACCCCCCCAGGTCTTGCGCCAGTGAATGCGCCGCAGCCAGTGCGGGATGTTCATAAATCACCAGCGGCAACCGTTGCGGGTCAAGGTTATAAAGATAGTTGGGAATGCCATCGCCCTGATGATCGGGAAATTCCCGACGCCGGGCAATCGCGTCTCCGACCAAAATCGGCGAACGGGTGGTTGATTGATAACGCACATCGTGGCCCGCTTCTTCCAGCGCTAAAGCGATGCGGAACGGCGTATAGGCATATTCGCCGGTGCCGATGACGGTCAACGGACGATCCAATTCCCTCACCCTAACCCTCTCCCAGAGGGAGAGGGGATTTGACCAGCGCCCCGCCATAACACCGATACGGGCTGAATCGGTAGTGATCGCGTCATGCTGGACACGGGAATCTTCGACCGCCAGCGGTAGCGTTGGCGGCGGAAATCCTGGATCAGCGGTAAAGTGGAATTCCCCCTCGATCAAGGCCGGAAAGGTCAACGGGCGCTCCATCTGCCGGGACAACTCCCGTTGCGATGCTTCACTCAGCCAGCAGGTAATACTCGCCAGCGCGACCTGCTCAACCCGTGGGTTCAGGCGCAAATACGCCTTGGCCAGTTCCAGCAACGTGCGGCCCGTGGAGATTTCATCATCCACCAGCACCAGACTACGCGCGGTCTGGAATAAGGGCTGCAACTCCGGGTCCGGCAAATAAACCGCGTGATCCGGGGCGTGGCTGTGCGATTCGTCAAAGACCAGCGCCAGAGGCCGCGACAACCGGCAACGGGTGGTTTGCAGATACAGCACATCATCGCGCCCGGCCAGCAAGGCCGCCTCTTCCGCAACACCCCGACCCAGCGCCGTCGCCGTTTCCGCCATGCCCATCACCAACAGTGGACCGGGTAAATGGGCAATTTTGGCCGCCAGTCGCTGATGTGCGTTGCGCATAATGGTTGGACGCACCGGCCAGTGCTTACCCAGCACCTTGCTCACGAACAGGTATAACCGTCGGGGATTCTGGCGGGTCGCGTAGGTCACACCGTCTTCCAGTGGCAGCTCCTCGCGGCGAATCGTCAAGGTCAAACGACCGGCCTGAATGGGCGCTTCCACAATTCTCATACGTTCCCTCCAGCCAGTCTTACCGCCCGCTCGATCTTGGCGACCCGCATTCCCGACGCTGGCCAGGGAATATCTGCCACTTCGACCGTGCCCGTCGCCAACCGCAAATTCCAGTACGGCAAATTCAGTCCGGCCTGACAGGCCATATCAATCCCTCCTGACATGCGTGGATTCACCTCCAGAAAACAGGGTTCGCGACGACCGTCCGCATGGAGTCGCTCCCGCGTCTGAATGTTGACCAGACCATTTAACCGGAATTCAGTGACAACTTGCGCAGCCATCGCCCAACCTTCCGAATCCGTTTCAATCATCTGCCAGCGACCCTGCGCCACTGCCGGTTTGCAGCGGATCACCGCCCGTATCAACTGCCCCTCCTGTGCCAGGCAATCCATGGAACGCTCATCGCCGGCCAGATATTCCATCGCCAAAAAGGGGCGTCCTTCGGCGGTGTCCAGCAAAGCCGCAAATTCAGTGCTGCCGATGGTGAAACAGTCATTACCCAACAGCCGATCCAGCGGGCGCTTGGCATCGTCGATCAGCCGAAAGCCTAATCCATAAATCGATTCCGCCGGTTTAACGCACACTCGTCGCAGACCGCCGCCCAGCGTTGTCAACGCCACGCTGAATTCCTCGCCGGTTGTGATGGACTCAGTTTGGGGCAACGACATCCCAATCGCCGCCAGTCGTGCATTGGCGCGGGCTTTATCGTGCAGAACTGCCAGTGTCTCCACATCCGGGCAGGGCCGAATCAGGCGAATGCCCGCCGCCGCGAACCGATCCTGCATCCGCAAGAACAGCGACCAGCGGCTTTGCGGCCAAACCCACGGAAAATCCTCCGTCCGGCATAGATTCAACAACCATTCCACATAAACTTCCGCGTCTTCATCCACGGGTTCGAGATAGAAGGCATCGGCGGCCTGGCGCAAGGGCGTATGTTCGGTGAAATAGGTTGCACCCAGATGAAATTCACCCGGCGTCATCGCCTGATGAATCAGTTCAATCGCATCGCGCACATTGGACAGGCCACGAGTCAGTAGCACACGCAAAGTTGTCTTCTCCTATCAGTCATCTATATAACCATCGCCTGGCCCTGTCGAACTTCAGAACGATGGCAAGCATAAAAGCTGCATCAAAAACCACCATGCACTTAAATAGTGCAAGCTAACGCCAATTATCACCTTTTTCTCAACAAAATGTCGGGATTGCCAATCTGCCAAAATCTGCTAACTTTCTATAAGTAATTAACTTTTTTATCATGCCGACGGCTGGCACAAACCCTGCTTAATCAAAAAATTCCATATCGCCGCCCCGATTGTGCCCATGCTCTGCTACGCTTTTTAGCGCAGACTAAAATTTGAAAAAAACTGTATTCCAACGATCCACGAGGAGAACCCTTGCATGAATGGTTTGAAAGCCCTTGCCACCACGGCAACCCTGCTGTTAGCTGCCACTAACGTTGTTCACGCTGGCGCTACGCTGGACGGCATCAAGAAGAACGGCTTCATCAAGTGCGGCGTCAGTGATGGCCTGCCCGGCTTTTCCAGCGCCGATGAAAAAGGCAACTACCAGGGCATCGACGTCGACATCTGTCGGGCGGTGGCCGCTGCGGTCTTTGGCGATGCGACCAAGGTCAAATACACGCCGCTCACCGCCAAGGAACGTCTGACCGCGCTGCAATCCGGCGAAATCGACGTGCTGTCGCGCAATACCACCTGGACCTCCAGCCGCGATTCTGCCCAGGGCATGAACTTCACCGGCGTCACCTATTACGACGGCCAGGGGTTCCTGGTCAACAAGAAACTCGGCGTCAAAAGCGCCAAGGCTCTCGATGGCGCCACGGTCTGCGTTCAAGCTGGCACCACCACCGAACTGAATTTGAGCGACTATTTCCGCGCCAACAAGATGAAGCTGACGCCGATCAGCTATGACAAATCCGACGAAAGCGCCAAATCGCTGGAAGCCGGTCGTTGCGACGTGCTGACCTCTGACCAGTCGCAGCTCTATGCCCAGCGCATCAAGCTCGCCAAGCCGGATGATTACATCGTATTGCCCGAAGTCATTTCCAAAGAGCCACTTGGTCCGGTCGTCCGCCATGGCGATGATGACTGGTTCGATATTGTCAAATGGACGCTCTTCGTCATGGTGAACGCCGAGGAACTGGGCATCACGTCCAAAAATGTCGAGGAGATGAAGAAATCCACTAATCCCGACATCAAGCGGATGCTGGGCGTTGAAGGCGACCGGGGTAAGGATTTTGGTCTGGCCAACGACTGGATGGCGATGGTCATCAAGCAGGTCGGCAACTACGGTGAGATTTTTGACCGCAATGTCGGCAAGGGCAGTCCGCTGAAAATCGAACGTGGCCTGAACGCGCTGTGGACCCAGGGTGGATTGCAGTACGCACCGCCGGTTCGCTAATCCTTTTACCCGCAGTCTCTCTCCCCTCAGCGGGAGAGGGACGTTTTCAGGAATCCCGATGACCGCACTGTCCTCCGCTCCGGTCAAGCCGCCGTTCTGGAACAATCCCCAGATCCGGGCGATCCTTTTTCAAGTGGTCGCGCTGATCGTCACCGTGGCTTTTGGTTTATCCATTTTTGAAAATACCCAGGATAATTTGCGGCGGCTGGGCATCGCCTCGGGTTTTGATTTTCTCTCATCGCCGGCCGGCTTCGACATTATCCAGACGCTGATCCCTTATTCCGCCGCCTCCAGCTACGGTCAGGTGTTCTGGGTCGCCCTGCTGAACACCTTGCTGGTGTCGGTTCTGGGCATTGTGTTCGCTACCCTGCTCGGCTTCGTGATTGGCGTCGCCCGGTTGTCGAAAAACTGGCTGGTCGCCCGACTGGCGCTGATTTATATCGAAACTTTCCGCAATGTCCCGTTGCTATTGCAAATTTTCTTCTGGTATTTCGCCGTTCTGCGGGCGATGCCGAGTCCACGCGATAGCCTGAGTCTGGGCGATGCGTTCTTTCTGAATATCCGTGGCCTGTATTTGCCCGCGCCCCAGTTTCAACCGGGTTTCGGCTGGACTATTGCAGCGCTCGGCGTCGCTATCGTACTGACCATCGGCCTGACGCGCTGGGCGCATCACCGACAAATGGCCACCGGACAACCCTTCCCGACGGTATCCAGTACACTGGCCCTGCTGATCGGTCTGCCGCTGATGGTGTTCTGGCTCACCGGAGCGCCGTTGCACTGGCAGGTTCCCGAATTGACCGGTTTCAACTTCCAGGGCGGTTTGGTGATCATCCCGGAAATGGCGTCGCTGCTGCTGGCGCTCACCATCTACACTGCCGCTTTCATCGCGGAAATCGTCCGCGCCGGTATCCAGGCGGTCAGCCACGGTCAGACCGAGGCGTCGTTCTCCCTAGGCCTCCAGTCCAGCCTGACGCTGCGGTTGATCATCCTGCCGCAGGCGTTGCGGGTCATCATCCCGCCGATGACCAACCAGTACCTGAATCTGACCAAGAATTCCTCGCTGGCCGCCGCTATTGGCTATCCCGATCTGGTCTCGACCTTCGCCGGCACCACGCTGAATCAGACCGGTCAGGCCATTGAATGCATTGTCATCACCATGACGGTTTATCTCACGATCAGCCTGCTAATCTCGCTGGTGATGAACTGGTATAACCGCAGGGTCGCCCTGGTGGAGCGTTAACGCATGACCGAATTCCGTGTTCCCCATCCCGACCTGCCGCCGCCAGCCAGTACGATTGGCGCACTCGGCTGGATGCGCCGCAATCTGTTCTCTTCGCCGTCTAACATCGCGTTGACCGCGCTGGCGGCTTATTTGCTATGGATCGCCCTTCCGCCGCTACTGAACTGGACCGTGTTCAAAGCGACCTGGAGCGGCGATACCCGGGAAGCCTGTCAGGCGAACAGCGGAGCCTGCTGGGTGTTTATCCGGGTCCACTTCGACCAGTTTCTGTACGGCTTCTACCCGGAGGCGCAGCGCTGGCGGGTCAACCTGGCGGTCCTGTTGCTGATCCTGGGCGCAGCACCCCTGTTTACCCAGATCATCACCAATGCTGCCAAGGTGAAACTGGGTTTAAGCCTGCTGGTTGGTTACCCGATCATCGCTTTTATCCTGTTCAAAGGCGGCCTGTTCGGTCTGCCCGATATTGAAACCAGTCGCTGGGGCGGCTTGTTTCTGACTCTGGTCATTGCGGGCGTTGGCATGACCGCTGCCCTGCCACTGGGGGTGCTACTGGCGCTGGGCCGACGCTCGAAAATGCCAGCCATTCAGACGCTGTGCATCACCTTCATCGAGTTCTGGCGCGGTATCCCGCTGATCACGGTGCTGTTCATGTCGTCGGTCATGCTGCCGTTGTTCCTGCCGGAAGGGATGAATTTCGACAAGTTGTTGCGGGCGCTGATTGGCGTCACGCTGTTCCAGTCCGCCTATATGGCTGAGGTGGTCCGTGGTGGTTTGCAGGCCATTCCCAAAGGCCAGATCGAAGCGGCCGCCGCGCTGGGGCTGGGCTACTGGAAAGCTATGGCGCTAATCGTGCTGCCGCAGGCGCTGAAACTGGTGATTCCCGGCATCGTCAACACGTTCATCGCCCTGTTCAAGGACACCTCACTGGTGTTGATCATCGGCCTGTTCGATCTGATGAACATCGTCCATAACGCCACCACTAATCCCGAATGGCTCGGCTTTTCCACCGAGGGCTATGTGTTTGCCGCTGCGGTTTACTGGCTGTTCTGTTTCAGCATGTCCCGTTATAGCCAAAGCCTGGAAAAGCGCCTGCACACCGGGCACAAACGTTAGGAATCCACTTTGATGAACGCACTCGCCGCCTCTACGCCCCTGTCCGATCAGGTCATGATTCAGATGGACAGCATCCACAAATGGTATGGCGCTTTTCATGTCCTCAAAGAGATCAATCTGACCATCCAGAAAAGTGAGCGGATCGTCATCTGTGGTCCCTCCGGCTCGGGGAAATCGACGACCATCCGCTGCATCAACCGGCTGGAGGAATACCAGCGCGGACGGATTGTCGTGGATGGTCAGGAATTGAGTAATGATGTCAAACAGATTGAACGCATTCGCCGGGAAGTCGGCATGGTGTTCCAGCACTTCAACCTGTTTCCGCATCTGACCGTGCTGGAAAACTGCGTCCTGGCACCGATCTGGGTGCGCAAACTGCCTCGCAAGGAAGCGGAGGACATCGCTATGGGTTATCTGGAACGGGTCAAGATTCCCGAACAGGCAAAGAAATATCCGGGACAATTATCCGGCGGTCAGCAGCAACGGGTGGCGATTGCCCGCAGCCTGTGTATGAATCCCAAGATCATGCTGTTTGATGAGCCAACATCGGCATTGGACCCGGAGATGATCAAGGAAGTGCTGGACACGATGGTGACATTGGCGGAAGACGGCATGACCATGATCTGCGTGACCCATGAAATGGGCTTCGCCAAAACGGTCGCCCATCGGGTGATTTTTATGGACAGTGGGGAAATCATTGAACAGAACACGCCGGAAGAGTTCTTCACCCATCCGCAGTCGGAACGGACGAAGCTATTTTTAAGTCAGATTTTGCATCACTGAAATAGCAAACCTCGGGTATTCTTCCCGAGAGTTCAGCTATATCCTCACAATTTTAACGCCCAGCTTGGCATCTATTACCGATTGCTATTCAAATTAACGACGCCGCCCTGTGCTCCGTCCTGGCGCAACTGCGGGCCACGACCGGCGATCTGCAACCGGTCTTCTGCGACCTGGGTTTGGTGCTGCTCAACAGCACCAAACCCCAGCCATTCATCCAACTGTTGATGGGCTTCACCGACGCCCTGGCCGGTTGGTGCTGAAAAGAGCTGCGCGGTCGCTTGCGGGTAGTCGCTGCGCAGCGTTTTTTGCAATTGCTGCAACGCGGTGCTGGCCGCGCCTCGACTGAGCTTGTCAGCCTTGGTCAGCAGGATATGCGCCGCGAGTTGCCGGGTGGCGCAGCAATCCAGCATCCGCCGATCCAGGTCAGTCAGCGGGTGACGAATATCCATCATCATCATCAAACCGCACAGCGCCTGTCGCTCACGCAAGTAGCGCTCCAGCAATGCGCCCCAGTGGCGGCGAATGGCCTCGGGCACCTTGGCATAACCGTAGCCGGGTAAATCCACCAGATAACGCTCGGCATCCACCTGGAAAAAGTTAATCATCTGGGTGCGGCCCGGCGTTTTGCTCACTCGCGCTAATTGGCGCTGGCCGGTCAGCAGGTTCAGCGCACTGGATTTGCCCGCATTGGAGCGTCCGGCAAAGGCAATTTCCTGACCCGTATCAGGTGGTAATTGCTCTAACTCATTGACACTATTGAAGAAATGCACCGCTTGATAGCGGCTGGCGGCTTTGGTCATGGCCGGAAAGGGAACAGATTTATCAGGGTTTTTCATTGAACTTGAAAGCCGAAACTGGTATATAAAAGCGTCGTTTGCGCCGGGCGGATCGAACTCACACAGCTAGAATTCCGCCTCGACCCAGCGAGGCTCATCCGCCGACTTGCGCTACTCTTTAATCTGCATCGGCGGTAGGTCGCCTGAGCCGAATATCGTCATCGTACAGGAGCCTTTCAAAAATGAAAAAACTCGTTGTGATCGCCGCAACATGCGCGCTGCTCGGTTCTGCGACCACCGCATGGGCCGCTGGCGACCCCGCCGCCGGTAAAGCCAAGTCTGCAACCTGCACGGCCTGCCACAATCCGGATGGCAACAGCACCAATCCCCAATATCCGAAACTGGCCGGGCAGAGCGCTGATTATCTGACCAAGCAGTTGATGGAATTCAAGAGTGGCGCTCGTGTCAACGCCATCATGGTCGGGATGGTCGCGCCGCTCAGCCCCCAGGATATGGAAGATTTGTCAGCGTTCTATGCTTCCCAACAGATTGCGCGCAGCGCTGCTGATCCCGCACTGGCGCCAGCGGGCGAAGCGGTCTTCCGTGGCGGCAATCTGAACAGTGGCGTGTCGGCCTGTATGGCCTGTCACGGGGCCACAGGCGCGGGCAATCCCGCCGCCAAGTTCCCGGCGCTGGCTGGCCAGCACGCGGATTACATTGAACTCCAGCTCAAGGCGTTCCGCGCCATGGAACGTGCTAATGACGCCGGTCAGATGATGCGACAGGTCGCCGCCAAGATCACCGATCAGGAAATCAAGGCGGTTTCGTCCTATATCCAGGGTCTGCAATAGTCAATAGCAAGAAGACCCGGTTAACCGGGCTGTTACCTTGCTTGAATCTGAGGGCGGCTTTCGGGCCGCCCTTTTTCGTTGCACCTTCCAACCTCGGCGCGGGAACGATGATCCGCTAGTCGGGTCACACTCAGGCATTCGCCCCTACCTTGAAAACCCCTTCGTGAACGATACCGCCGCCTCGCCGCCTTCCGGTCGGCATACCCTGAGTTGGGTAGTGCTGGAATTTCTCGGTTCCATGAATCTTGCCATTACCCTGCTGGTGATTGTCGCGGTCGCGTCGGTCATCGGCACGGTCTTGCAGCAGAATCAACCCTATCCCGATTACATCCTCAAGTTCGGCCCGTTCTGGTTTGACACTTTTCTACAGTTAGGTTTGTATGATGTTTACGGGACCGGCTGGTTTATCAGCATTCTCGCCTTCCTGATTTTGTCCACTAGCGTCTGTATTTACCGGCAAGCGCCGATCCTGTGGCGGGAGATGACCCGCTTCCGTACCCAGGTGCGACTGGATTCACTACGGGGTTTTCATCAACGTGCGGAGTGGCAATGGCTGAATCAGCGTCCCGACGCAGCGCTTCAGGCCGTCACTGACCTGCTTCAGAAACGCGGCTACCGCTGGCAGGTTGCGGACCATGGCGATCATCAGGTCGTGGCGGCAGTGAAGGGTCGTTTCAATCGCCTGGGCTATTTGTTGACCCATACCGCTATCGTGGTCATCGGGATCGGCGGTCTGCTGGACGGCAACCTGTGGCTGAAAATCAAGGAATGGCGCGGTGAGTTGCGCATTGAAACCCGCGATCTGGCCGCCCGTGACCTGCCCCCGGAAAGTCGGCTGGCACCCGGCACGATCCCGGCTTTTCGCGGTAATGTCATGTTGCCGGAGGGTTCCAGCGCCAATTTCATCTTCCTGCGGGTGCGCGATGGTTTTGTCTTGCAGGAACTGCCCTTTGCCATTGAACTGAAGGATTTTCAGGTCGCCTATTACGACACCGGTCAGCCCAAGTCGTTTGTCAGCGAGGTGCTGATTCATGATCAGGAGCACTTGGGCGACCAGCCGTTGGCGGCGACCATTCGCGTCAACCATCCGCTGGTTTATAGCGGTTATGCCATTTATCAATCGGACTTCGGCGATGGCGGTTCCAAACTGGATTTGCAAGCTTGGCCACTGGCCGCGCCCCGTCCGGAGCCGGTTGCTGCAAAGGGTGAAGTAGGTGAAGCGCTCAAAGTCGGCGGCTCGTCCGGCGCATTGACTTTGGAACTGGACAGTTTTCGATTATTCAATCTGTTGCCGGAACCGGACGCCCAACCCGGCGACCGGCGCTTTCGCAACTTCGGGCCAAGCTTTGGTTTCAAGTTGCGCGATGCGACGGGGGAAGCGCGGGAATATTTCAACTATATGGCCCCGGTGCAGATGGAAGGGCGCTGGTTCCATATCAGCGGGATGCGCGCCCAACCGGGCGACCCGTTCATTTATCTGCATATCCCGGCGGATGCCAAAAGCAGTCCTGAGCGGTTTCTGCGCTTTAATGCCCGGTTGCGGGATACTGACTGGCTACGTCAGCGATTTGAACACGCCCCGGTGCCGGGTGAAAATGCTGACTTTCAGCGTGATTTCAACCGGGTGCGGCTGAATTTGCTTGAACTGGTGACCCAGGGCGGCTTCAACGCCGTCGCGGAACGGGCCAAAGCCGTAGTGCCCGCTGACCGGTTGCAGGAAGCCACCACGCTGTATCTCAATATCGTGCGCGACACCCTGGCGGAGGTGTTTGTGGAAATCCTGCGCGAGGAGGGCCTGGCGGTTGAGCAGGGCATCGGCGAGCAGGAAGAAGCGTTTTTCAACGATGCGGTATCGGCACTGGCGGTGCTGCCGACTTACGGAGCGCCGTTCTATCTGCAACTGGCCGGTTTTCAGCAGGTGGAAGCCTCCGGTTTGCAAATCACCCGCAGTAGCGGCGCGGTCGTGGTCTATATCGGCTTTGCGCTGCTGACCCTCGGCGTCTTCGTCATGTTTTATACTTCCTACCGTCGGCTGTGGATCTGGCTGGCGGATGAAGACGGCGCCACCCGTCTGGCGCTGGCCGGGGTGGCTAATCGTCGCCAGATAGAGTTTGCCGATGAATTTGCGGGACTGGCGGCGGCGCTGGAGCGGCGAGTAACGGGTAGGGCGAGTAGCGAGTCTATCAATCAGGAGGTCAGTGAATCATGTCGGTAACGCGTGAAGCCATGCTGGAATCGTGGGAGCAACCCTCGTGGGTTGAGCAATTAAACGCCTGGGATGGCGTGTGGGCGCTGCTGGTCGTCGTCGGTTCGGTCTATGCCTGGTGGCTGTACCGCTCCTACATGGACGGCTATGAGGTCGCCATTCAAATCGGCAGCACGCTGGCGCTGATCGTCTGGGGGCAGTACTGGAAACCGGCACGGCTGTTTACCCTGGCGGCTGCCGTTCTCGCTGTGCTGGCGCTGTGGCGCTACGGTGCGGACTATGAATTACGCAAGACCAGTTTCTGGCTCAAGTATTTTCTGGAAAGCCAGGCGGCGTTTATGTGGATGAGCGCGTTGTATGTGCTGGCCACGCCCACCTATTTCGCTGCGATGTTCACCCGCTCCGAATTTGTCGGCAAAACCGCGACCGCGTTGACCTGGTGCGCGACGGTCATGGGCCTGACCGGGCTGCTGGTGCGCTGGCGCGAGTCCTATCTGCTGGGCGCGGACATCGGCCATATCCCGGTTAGCAATCTCTATGAAGTGTTCATTCTGTTCGCGCTAATCACCGCCCTCCTGTATCTGTTTTACGAAGATCGCCACCGCACCCGTTCCATGGGCGGCTTTGCGCTGCTGGCGATCAGTGGCGCGGTAGGATTCCTGCTGTGGTACACCTTCGACCGTGAAGCGCATCACATTCAGCCGCTGATTCCGGCGCTGCAAAGCTACTGGATGAAGATTCACGTCCCGGCCAATTTCATTGGCTATGGCGCTTTTGCCCTGGCGGCGATGATGGGGACGGCTTACCTGTTGCGGGCTGGCGCTGAATCGCGGCGGCCCGATGGCCTGCTGGCGCGGGTGTTGCCGCCGCTGGATTTGCTGGATGACGTGATGTACAAGGCCATTGCGCTCGGTTTCGCCGCGTTCACGATTGCGACGATTCTCGGCGCACTGTGGGCCGCCGAAGCCTGGGGCGGTTACTGGTCCTGGGACCCCAAGGAAACCTGGGCGCTAATTGTCTGGCTGAATTACGCCGCCTGGCTGCATCTGCGTATGACCAAAGGCTGGCGCGGCGCACCCATGGCCTGGTGGGCGGTGATCGGCCTGTTCGTAACCCTGTTCGCGTTCCTCGGCGTCAACATGTTCCTGTCCGGTTTGCATTCCTACGGGTCATTGTAGCGCCGCCAGCATGGCTACCCTTTTTCTCCCACCTCACGTCCATGGAGTTCGTCCGATGCCCAACCCGCTTCGTTATCTGCTGCTTCTCATGGTTTGCGCGCTGCCGCTGGCCGGATATGCCGCCGACCCGCCGCCGTTTGCCGAAGGCAAGGACTATGTGCGTTTGCAGACGCCGATTCCGCCGGCAACACCCGGCAAGATCGAAGTCGTCGAAATGTTCTGGTATGGCTGCCCGCATTGTTATGAACTGGAACCGGTGACGCAGGAATGGCTGAAACGCAAGCCGGAGAATGTCGTATTCACGCGTATGCCGGTCGCCTTCGGGGCCAACTGGGAACCGGGCGCTCGTGCCTACTACGCGGCGGAAACGCTCGGAGTGCTGGATAAACTGCATCCGGTCCTGTTTGAGGCTTTCCACAAGCGACGCAAGCTCAATACCGAGAATGAATTGGCGACATTTTTTGCCGAACATGGCGTCGATCAGGACGCATTCCGCAAAGCCTATAAGTCGTTTCAGACTGAAACCCAGTTGCGGCGCAGCAATCAGTTGGCGCAACGCTACGGGGTGAAAGGGGTGCCCACTATCATTGTGAATGGTAAATACGATGTGCGTTCGCCGCGTATGTTCGAGGTCGTGGACTTTCTGATTGCCAAAGAAGCGCAACCGCAGGGCTGAATGCAGAGATCCGGCATGGCCGATGATGACGCGGAGCCGTACCGATTGCGGTTGCTCAGCTATAATATTCAAAGTGGCTTGAGCACCCACAACTACTCCCAATATTTCACACGCAGTTGGCGACATGTCCTGCCGGTGCCGTCGCGGATGGTTAATCTCGACGGTATCGCCCGGGTTTTGGCAAATTATGATTTGGTCGGCTTGCAGGAAGTGGACGCGGGCAGTCTGCGGAGTGGTTTCGTTAATCAGGTGAAATACCTGGCCGATTACGCCGGTTTCGCGCATGTCTTTGATCAATCCAATCGCAAAATCGGCATGATCTCCCAACACGGCAACGCACTCCTCAGCCGCATTCGCCCCGACGCGATCCATGAACACAAACTGCCGGGGCGCATTCCGGGACGCGGCGTCCTGGAGGTCCGTTTTGGAACCGGCCCCGATGCCCTGCATGTGCTGATCCTGCACATGGCTTTGGGCCAGCGCGGACGGTTGCGGCAAATTGAATTTCTGGCGGAACTGACCCACGACTGCCGCCATGTGATTGTGATGGGCGATCTCAATTGCCGGTCAGACAGTCGGGAAATGGCCGTGCTGCTGGAGAGCGTTCGCCTATGTGAACCCGCGCCGGGACTGCTCACCTTTCCCAGTTGGCGACCCGACCGGCAACTGGACCATATTCTGGTCTCTCCGTCGATCACCGTTGAACGGGTTGAAGTCCTCGACCCGGTTTATTCGGATCATCTGCCCATCGCTATGGAAGTGCGCTTGCCGGAAGCATTAAGGCGTCTGCTTGCCGATTAAATATTCTGGTTAGACGTAATACAATCTCTATTATCTCCTTTCGTAACCACGCCGGCTTAATTGCAGGATTTGACGAACAACCCAACGGGGGCAGGTTATGACCACACCACTGCGTATTCTAATCGTCGACGACACCCTGGCTAATATCGAAATCCTCCTGGGCATGTTGGAAGATGACTACGATCTGAGCTTTGCCACATCGGGACGACAAGCCCTGGTGGTGCTAGCTAAAATGCCCTCCCCGGATTTAATTCTGCTGGATGTGATGATGCCGGAGATGGATGGTTATGCGGTCTGCGCCGTGCTTAAAAGCAATGTGGTCACCCGCGACATTCCCATCATCTTTATCACCGCACGCACGGATATCCAAAGTGAAACGGAGGCTCTGGCCGCCGGAGCCGTGGACTTTATCCACAAACCAATCCATCAGGCCGTAGTGCGGGCGCGGGTCCGGTTGCATCTTGAACTGGAACGGCGCGCCAAAGCCTTGCATCGCGCTAATACCGAACTGGCGCAGCATCGCGATCATCTGGAGGAACTGGTCTACGCTCGAACCCGTGAATTGGCTGAGGCGCGTGATGAGGCGGAGAGCGCGAACCGGGCAAAAAGCGCCTTTCTGGCTAACATGAGTCATGAACTGCTGACCCCGATGAACCATATCAACGGCTTTGTCTATCTGTTGGGCCGTCATCCCCAGGTTCCGGAATCCCGGGCCGCTCTGGAAAACATCCGCCAATCTTCCCGTCATCTGCTCGGACTGATCAACGACCTGCTGGATCTTTCCATAATCGAAGCGGACCGGCTCCAGATTGAAGCCCTCGACTTTGACGTACAATCGTTGCTTGATCATGCTGAGTATGAGATTTGCGACAGCGCCGTGAGAAAGGGACTCGAACTCGTCCGGGACGTGGATCCAGCACTGCCCGCGATGCTGAAAGGCGACCCGATTCGCCTCAATCAGATTCTCGGCAGCCTGCTGAACAACGCCGTCAAGTTCTCCGAGACTGGGTGCATCACGATTCGAGTGCGCCAGACCCAGGCGTATAAAGATGCAGTATCCGTGCATTTTGAAGTGGAAGATCAGGGGATTGGGCTGTCTGCTGAACAGCAGGCCCAGTTGTTTGAGCACTTCAGCCAAGGGGATAATTCTTACACCCGCCGGTATAACGGGGCCGGTTTGGGGCTGGCGCTCAGCCGGCGACTGGTGTCTCTGATGGCCGGAGACATCGGCGTTATCAGCACCCCCGGCCAGGGTAGCCGTTTCTGGTTTAGCATCCGTCTGGCCATTAGCCCGTCGCGGTCAGTCCATGCGCCCGTCGCCACAACCCTTGATTGGCCTCGAATAAAAGCGGTCGGCGCTTATCTGGACCGTCTGCTTGCCAAGGGCGATTTTCAGGCGAGAACTCTTTGGGAACAATCTCACGCTGTACTGAAGCCGGCGCTGCAAAACCGATTCGAAGTCTTTCAGGACGCCTTGGACGCCTTTGATTTTGACCAGGCCAGGCAGTTACTGCAGGAGGCTATAGCGGACACTCCTGAATGGTCCGCTGAATAACCGGGCTGATTTGTTGACAAGTCACTCCGCATTCATGGACGCTTTTATCACGGTCTGGAGCGAGGCGACGGGGCCGGAACGGGCCAATTATCAACTGTTCCTGACCGGGTTGTGCGCGGCGCTGGAGGTGCCGTCGCCCGAACCCGCTTCTGACGATCTGCGCCTCAATGCTTATGTGTTCGAGCGGCGCGTGGATATTCGTCATCCCGACGGTAACGTCACCAAGGGCTATATCGATCTGTATTACCGCCAGCATTTTGTGCTGGAGGCCAAGC
>JAUPTV010000135.1 GCA_030917925.1 Pseudomonadota bacterium | reverse complement strand
CCCGCCAGGGGGACTGCCGCGCCGCCCGCTATCCCTCCCCGCCCTAAAGGGCGAGGTCTCTCGCGGAAAATCTCGATGAGCTTGGCGCGGGTATCCGCTTCGCTGAGGCTCATGGAGACGCCGTTGGGGAACAATGTGTTGCTGCGTATTGAATTCAAAAGGGTCTCGCGGACCTCTGCGATCATTAAGGGACGGAATGTCGGCTATAACAAAAAGCCCCAATAAAGGGGCTTGTCAAAGGGTTAATAGCCTTGGCGCGAATGATTGCAGAATCCGCCGTGCTGGCAGTTTCAGATGTCCGCGTCCAACTCATCAGCAGAATCAGCGTCGCTATCCGTTTCACCCACTTCCGGCGTGATCGGCACGGCGTCAGGACGGGTCAGAAAATGGGCGCGAATCTTCTCCTCCAGTTCACGCGCTAATTCAGGATTGTCTTTGAGGTAAGTGCGGACGTTTTCCTTACCCTGACCAATGCGGACACCATTGCAACTGTACCAGGCGCCGGACTTGTCGATCAGCCCAATCTTGACGCCCAGGTCGATAATCTCGCCATTCCGGGACGCGCCTTCCCCATACAAAATCTCGAATTCCGCCTGCTTGAACGGCGGCGCAAGCTTGTTTTTAACCACCTTGACCCGGGTTTCATTACCAATAACTTCATCGCCCTTCTTGATCGACCCAATGCGCCGGATATCCAGCCGCACCGAGGCATAAAACTTGAGGGCATTGCCGCCGGTGGTGGTTTCGGGGGAATTGTGGACCACCACATGATCGACCAGATAGGTGTGACGGTCTTTCACGCCCAAATCGAAGCGGATGCGATGACGCGGCGCGGCAGGACGGATTTCCTTGCGGGTGATTTGCATCGGTGCGGGCCGCAACTCGGTACGCGCTTCAAGCTGGCCACTCTTTACCTCTGCATGGGATGAGTCGGGTTCCCAGCGGAATTGACCCCGGAAATTCGGATGCAGCTTGTAATCCAGCGAGGGATGCAGATAAGGGGCAATTTTCTCATGGAGCAAACGCGCCCGTTCGCCACTGAATAACAGCGACCGTTCCCGCACCGTTGGACGTCCCATGCCCAGTTCTTCCAGGCGAGCCGCAAGGCGCTCCTTATCAACCATGGAGAGCTTGACACAGCCAATTTCCGCCTTGCCATGCCCCCAGCGTTCGTAACTGTCGGAGAAACTTCCATCATCGCCGTACCAGACCGCAACCGCCCGGGCATCCAGCGCCGCCAACATGGCCGCGCTGACTTGGCGGCCTTCGGGGCTATAGGCTTGTCCATGCAGTTCAGCAAGCTGGCGCATGGGAATCGTATCAAAGCCAAAGCCATTACCGGTCTTGCCGATCTTGTTGGCGAACGGTGCCAGCATTTCCCGTTTCCATTGGCAATAGTCTTGTTGCTGCTCGCCATGCCCGACGCGGAACGACACATTGTGCGCTGATGCATAGCGCAGCGATCCGTCGCCCAACAGACCGCCCAGAATCAGTTGGCGCTGGTCTTCGCTCAAATCGTAATGCTTGGCGGCGACCATGACTTCATCGCCGACCTGTAATTGTCCAGCGCGTCGCTCACCTTGAGGGGTAAAAATCAGGTGATTGGCGGTACAGGTAAATTTGCGGCGGCCAGAACCCCCTCCGGCAGCGGCTTCAAAATACAGCCATTCATCCGTGGCGCCATTGCGGAACCATTTAACGACCGGACGCGGTTCGATACGGCCCGTTGCCGGATCCATGGACAGTACTTCAACCGGCCTTTTCTGATTGACGATTTTGCCAATCTTTTCCGTAGAACCATCCGCCAGCACGACCCGCGCCCCATAATCAAAGCAGCCAAACATCACGCCGATCTTCATCCTGATTTGATTGATAAAAATCACCAGGGTATTCGAACGTTTGATGTGGCCCGTCAGCTTGCGCAGGGCCTGACTCATCAAACGGGCGTGCAGGCCGACATGCGAATCGCCCATATCGCCTTCAATTTCCGCCTTGGGTGTCAGCGCCGCCACCGAATCAATGACCACAATTTCCACGGCATTGGAACGCACCAGCATATCGACAATTTCCAAAGCCTGATCACCGGTATCTGGTTGCGACACCAGCAAATCATCGACATTGACGCCCAGTTTCGCGGCGTAGATGGGGTCCAGCGCGTGTTCCGCGTCGATAAACGCCGCACAGCCGCCGCTCTTCTGCACTTCCGCGATGACCTGCAAAGCCAGTGTGGTCTTGCCGGAAGATTCCGGGCCATAGATTTCTGTCACTCGCCCACGCGGCAAGCCGCCAATGCCCAGCGCGATGTCCAGACCCAGCGAACCGGTCGACACCGCCATGACATCGCGAGATACGGTCGAGTCGCCCAGACGCATCACCGCGCCCTTGCCAAACTGACGTTCGATCTGGGTCAGAGCGCCCGCAAGCGCCTTTTTCTTGTTGTCATCCATTCCATACCCCCCTTATGACCAATAGGAAAACCGGCCAGCCGAACTGAACCGGTGATATTCAGCGATTATAGCCCTCACCGACGCTCGGGCCAGTAGCGCAACACCTCATAATGCGCGATTCGCGGCGGCGGCGTTGACTCCACCAGCGCCACTTCGTTGACCCGCCAGCGAATCGGCACGGGCGGCAGTTCCGTCGGGACAGGGCCGGAAAACCGCCGCGCCAGCGTCACATGCGCCCGAAATGCCGGTTCTTCCGGTGCAAAACCACAATCACGCAACCGTCGATGCAATTCCGCAACCAGCTCATACAATTCCGGTGGGGTGTGGCTGGACCCCAACCAGAGAATGCGCGACTGTGGCCAATAGCCATAACGATCCAGCACCAGTTCCATTTCCGGAACCGGTAGATCCGCCAGCGCCGCCTCGTAGGCGGCCAGCCGGTCGGCAGGGGTCTTTCCCAGAAAGACCAGGGTCAAATGCAGCAGATCATCGGCAATGCGCCGCTGCCGACCGGTGGCTCGCGCCGCCAGACGGGCGATGGACTGGCGCTCCTGCGCTTCCGGCCAGAGCGCCAGAAATAACCGCCGGGGCTTTTCAGGGTTGACGGGCAAAGACATCTAATACTCCTTGTAAGGCGGCAGCGACCGCTTGCAGGCGCACTGCATCACGGTTACCTTCAAAATGCAGGCATTCAGCGCTTGCTGCGCCATTGCGCTGCGCCCACCCTAAATACACGGTGCCGACCGGTTTATTGGGACTGCCACCCTCCGGCCCGGCAATACCGCTAACCGCCAGGGTCAGATCGGCGGGACTACGCTCCAGGGCGCCTGCCGCCATTTCCGCGACCACCTCGGCGCTCACCGCGCCATGGGTTGCGATGGTGGACTCCCGAACGCCCAGTAGTTCGGTTTTAGCGGCGTTGCTGTAGGTGACAAAGCCCCGGTCGAACCAGGCGGAACTGCCGGGGACATCCGTGGCGACTTTGGCGATCCAGCCGCCAGTGCAGGATTCGGCAATGGCCAGCGTCTGTTTGCGGGTGCGCAGGGCGATACCCACTTGCACGGCCAGTTCATAGAGATTTTGCTGCGCAGGATTGGGGGCGGACACGGCGATCTCCTTATGTAAGATTGCAGAGTAACGGTAACAGTCGCTATGGGCTCACTATAGCGCAAGATGACGCAACAGTATCGGCTACTTTAACCAGCCCTTGCGGCGGAAAAACCAGAACGGCGCAATAATCGACGCCGCCATCAGCCCGAGCGCCAGTGGATAGCCGAATGCCCATTGGAGTTCCGGCATGGCCTGAAAATTCATCCCGTAAATACTGGCGATCAGGGTGGGCGGCAGCATGGCCACCGAAGCCACGGAGAAAATCTTGATGATCTTGTTTTGATTAATGTTAATAAAACCGACAGTGGCGTCCATCAAAAAGTTGATTTTTTCAAACAGGAACGAGGTATGTCCATCCAGCGATTCAATATCGCGCAGGATTTGCCGGGCTTCCTCGATCTGCTCGACGGATAGCAATCGCCGCCGCATCAGGAAGGAAATGGCGCGGCGCGTGTCCATCATGTTGCGACGAATCCGCCCGTTCAAATCTTCTTCCCGGGCGATATGCGCCAGCACCTCGGCGGCGGCTTCATCGGTCAACCGGGCTTTCAGCACCCGTCCGCTAATCGCTTCCAGCGCCTCGTAAATGCCTTCCAGGGCGTCGGCGGAATATTCTGCATCGGTCGCGTACAGTTCCAGCAGGACATCCCGGCAATCCTGGAGATAGCCCGGTTGATGACGGGCGCGCATCCGCAGCAGGCGGAAAACCGGCAAATCTTCCTCATGCAGGCTAAATAGAATGTCCTGTTTGAGGACGAAGGCGACCGGGACATTGCGCGATTCATCGTCCTTGTCGATCAGAAAATCGGAGCGAACTTGCAGCGCGCCAGACGCATCCTCAAAGCAGCGGGCGCTGGCCTCGATATCGCCAAAGTCGTCCTCATCGGGCAAGGTCAGATTAAACAGTTCCTTGGCCAGCAGGCGCTCGTCATCGCCAGGATCATCAAAGTCAATCCAGATCGGTTTCGTGTGATTGAGGTCGGCCTGAGTCTCAATTTGAATCTGGCAGAGACGGCCATTTTGCAGTTCAAAGGCGTTAATCATGGGAAGTGCGTCGCGGTCAAAGTGGCGCGGAACATAGTCTGAAATGGGATTCGGGTAAAGGAAAATCCGATGTTTCCAGCCATGTTTCCGGGGGAACAGGTTCTATGAATTGGCCCAGTTTTCTACGACCAAGCCTTCGACCCGGCAGAATTCGCGTTCGTTGTTCGTCACCAATATCCAGCCCTGGGCGCGGGCGTGAGCGGCAATCCACAGATCGTTGTTGCCAATAGTCTGGCCCGCACGTTCCAAGACGCTGCGAATCTGGCCGTAGTGCTGCCCCACCGCGTCGGTGAGTGGCGCGACCTGAATGGCGCACTGTAACTGCGCCAGTGCAGCCAGCGCTTTTTCACGGGCCTGGCTTTTCTCGGCCCCGTGTTGCAGTTCGCCCAGGGTGATGACCGACATGGCCAATACATCAGCGCTGAGTTGCTCGAACTTGGCCCGCACCGCCGGCGGCTGGCGCTTGGCGATGTAGATGCAAATGTTGGTATCCAGCAAGTAGCGAATCGCCATCAGAACGCCTCGCGCTCCTGCGGGGGGGTATCCACCCGACCGTCAGCCATGAAGTCGGCAGGCAGGGCCGCTAAGGCATCGAATACCGTGACGGCGCTGGGCGGGCATTCGCGCAGCACAATCTCAGCCCCACGCCGAAAAATCTCAACCCGGTCAGAGTGCAGGCGAAAGGCTTTGGGCAAACGCACGGCCTGGCTGTTTCCAGATTGGAACACACGGGTATAGGTCATAGCGATCCTCTTTGTATATATATTTGGTTAATACAGGGTAAGACAAGATCGAACCCATGGCAACCGAATCGCCAGATCACCCAGGTCGCCAAGGGAAAGAAAGGTTCGGAATCTATTGAGAAATGGTATAAAATCAATCCTCTCGCTCGAAAAGCAACTTGCACAGCATCAGCGATAGATGGACGATCCCTAATGCCTATGAATAAACCACCCCCCCGCCATCCCGCTCCTGATCTCGCTCAGCACACCCCGATGATGCAGCAGTATCTGCGCATCAAGGGCGAACATCCGGATGTGCTACTGTTTTACCGGATGGGCGATTTTTACGAATTGTTCTATGCCGACGCCCAACGCGCCGCCGAACTGCTCAACATCACCCTGACCACCCGTGGCCAGTCTGCCGGTGCGCCGATTCCCATGGCGGGCGTACCGTTCCATGCGGTGGAAAACTATCTGGCCAAGCTGGTTAAACTCGGTGAGTCGGTGGCGATCTGCGAACAAATCGGTGATCCGGCGACCAGTAAGGGACCGGTAGAACGCCGGGTCATGCGGATTGTCACCCCCGGCACGTTGACCGATGAGGCGTTGCTGGACGAGCGCCGCGATAATCTGGTTATGGCGCTGCATCAGGTGAAAAACACCTATGGGCTGGCGCATCTGGATTTGAGCGGCGGCCGCTTCACCATCACCCAGTTGCCGGGCGAAGCGGCGCTGTTAAATGAGTTGGAGCGGCTGAAACCGGCAGAATTGTTGATCGGCGAAGATTTCGCCCTTCCCGATCCCTGGCGGCAACATCCCGGCCTGCGTCGACAAGCGCCCTGGCATTTCGACCGCGATAGCGCGGCGCGGATGCTGTGCGCCCAGTTCGGCGTGCGCAATCTGGACGGTTTCGGCGGCGCGGATCAACCGGTCGCTATCGCCGCTGCTGGTTGCCTGTTGCAATACGTCAAAGATACGCAACGGGGCGCATTACCGCATTTAATCGGCCTGCGCGTTGAACGCCATGAGGACAGCGTGATTCTCGACGCCGCCAGTCGCCGCAATCTGGAACTGGCGCACAGTCTGAGCGGCCAGCATGAGCTGACGCTGCTGGGCGTTCTCGACCGTTGCGTCACCCCGATGGGTGCACGGTTGCTGCGCCGCTGGATGCATCGTCCCCTGCGCGACCGGGCAATGCTCAACCAGCGCCAGGCCAGTCTGCGGCAATTACTGGATAACGGCGGTTACGAATATCTGCGCAGCCTGTTGCGCGGCGTGGGCGATGTGGAGCGCATTCTGGCGCGGGTGGCGCTGAAATCGGCCCGGCCCCGCGATTTGACCGCCCTGGCCGATGCCCTGGGTCGCCTGCCTGCCCTGCAACCGTTCCTTCGCACCCTGGATGCAGCGCTGTTGCAGGATCTCTCGCGCCGCGCCGGTACGCACCCGGAATTGTGCGACCTGCTCAGCCGGGCAATCATGGCTAATCCGCCGCAAATCCTGCGCGATGGCGGGGTCATTGCCCCCGGCTATGATGCTGAACTGGATGAGTTGCGGAATCTGAACGAACGCGGGGATCAGTATCTGGTGGAACTGGAGGCGCGGGAGCGGCAACGCACCGGCATTGCCAACCTCAAGGTCGGTTTCAACCGCGTCCATGGCTACTACATTGAAGTGACCCGCAGCCAGTCGCAGGCGGTTCCGGTGGACTACCATCGCCGCCAGACGCTGAAGGGCGCAGAACGCTACATCATTCCGGAATTGCAGGAATTTGAAACCAAGGTATTGCACGCCCAGGAACGGGCGCTGGCGCGGGAAAAGGCGTTGTATGACGCGCTGCTTGATCAACTGATTGCCCAGTTGCCGCCGCTCCAGGCCAGTGCGATGGCGTTAGCGGAGCTGGATGTATTGAGCAATCTGGCGGAACGGGCGGCCGCCCTGGACTGGCATCCGCCGGAACTGGTGGATCAACCGGGCATTGCCATCGTCGCCGGGCGGCATCCAGTGGTTGAGCAGGTGCTGGAGGAGCCGTTTGTGCCGAACGATCTGCGGCTGGAACCGGAACAGCGGCGGATGCTGATCATTACCGGCCCCAATCTGGGCGGCAAATCCACGTTCATGCGCCAGACCGCGCTGATCGTGCTGCTGACGCATCTGGGCAGTTTCGTTCCTGCCGAACGGGCGGTGATCGGCCCGATTGACCGCATTTTCACCCGGATTGGCGCCTCCGATGATCTGGCCGGCGGGCGTTCCACGTTTATGGTCGAAATGAGCGAAGCAGCAAATATTCTGCACAACGCGACCCCGCACAGTCTGGTGCTGATCGACGAGATCGGACGCGGCACCAGCACCTTTGATGGACTGGCGCTGGCTTGGGCCTGTGCGGCGCATCTGGCGGGAACGGTGCGGGCGTTTACTCTGTTCGCCACACATTATTTTGAACTGACCCGATTGCCGGATGAACAGTCCGGCATCGTCAACGTGCATCTGGACGCGGTGGAGCATGGCGAGAGCATCGTCTTTCTGCATCGCGTTCAGGACGGTCCGGCAGATCGCAGTTATGGCCTGCATGTCGCGGCCCTGGCCGGAGTGCCGCCCGTGGTGATTCAGCAAGCCCGGCAGCGGTTGCGGTTGCTGGAGCGGCAGATGTTGCGCAAGGAATTGCCACCCGCACGGACAGCGGCGAAACCGCAGATGGGCTTGTTTGGCGAGGCGCAACATCCAGTGGTCGAGGCGCTGGCCGATCTCGATCTGGAGGCGTTGACCCCGGATCAGGCGCTGACCGAGTTGCAGCGGTTGCGCAAGTGGATCGATTGACGGGCCGTCGCTGCGAAATTCCAAATTCCAAATTCCAAAGCTGACCCGGCCGCCCCAGACCGTGATGGCCTGACGGGATTATTGTTTAACCTCACTCGATTATTCAAAAAAACCATGACCGCCTCCCCTGCCGAGACCTCCCCGCTATTCGATCAGGCGCATTTCGTGCGCGTTCGCTGGCTGATTTACGCCATTCTGGCGGCGGCCTACGTCCTCGTCTTTTTCCACAGAATCGCTCCAGCGGTGGTTTCCGCTGACCTGATGCAAGCCTTTGGGGCCACTGGCGCGGCACTGGGATCGCTGGCGGCCATGTACTACTACATTTACACCGTCATGCAAATTCCCGCCGGGGTGTTGGCGGATACCCTGGGCGCACGGATTTCGGTGACGCTGGGCAATATCGTGTCGGGCATCGGTTCCATCGTGTTCGGCATGGCCGATACGTTCTGGGAGGCGTCGGTGGGACGCGCCCTGGTGGGACTGGGTGTGTCGGTGGTGTTCGTCGGGCTGATGAAGAGCAATACGCTCTGGTTCCGCGACCGCGATTACGGATTCATCAGCGGCCTGACCTTGTTAATGGGGAACGTGGGCGCGATTCTGGCGGCCGGTCCCCTGGCCGGACTCTTGACGCTCTGGTCATGGCGCACCGTGTTTGTCGCGCTGGGCGGCATCGCTCTGCTGCTGGCCGTACTGTCGTGGCTCAAGGTGCGCAATACGCCCGAGGAAGCCGGGTTCCCCTCGATCCGGGAGATGGATGGCCATGCCCGGCATGAAGGGCGGCAACAGCACTGGTGGCATGACCTGCTCGGCGTACTGGCGACACGCCGCGTCTGGCCGGGATTCTGGTTCAATATGGGTATGCCGGGCAGTATGCTGGCGTTTCTCGGGCTGTGGGCGATTCCCTTCCTCCGCGATCTGCACGGTCTGGAGCGATCCTCGGCTTCCCTGTACACCAGTCTGGCCCTGGCCGGGTTTGCTGGCGGCGCACTGTTCAGCGGCTGGTGTTCGGACCGATTGGGTCGCCGTAAACCGCTGTTGGTCAGCGGCGTCCTGCTGTACGGACTGGCCTGGTTGGGCATCGTTTATGGGAACTGGACGCCGGGCCTGGTGGGAATGGCCTGGTTTGTCCTGATGGGCTTCAGTTGCGGGTCGTTTGTCCTGACCTATGCCGGGGCCAAAGAAGTGGTCGCCCCAGCGCTATCGGGAATGGCCATCGCCCTGGTGAATACCGGCCTGTTTCTGGGCGCGGGTATTCTCCAGCCGCTGTTTGGCTGGATCATGGATTTGGGCTGGAGCGGTGAACTGGTCAACGGGGTGCGGGTGTACAGCGCCGCCGACTACCAGGCAGGCTTTCTCCTGATGCTGGGATGCGTAGCGCTGGCTATCTTCGCCTCCACCTTTTTGCACGAAACACGCTGCCGCAATATCACCCTGGGGCATTGAATCCGGGACATCACCGGATCGCCTTCACCGCACGCCGTGTTCGCGGGTCGCGGTGAAGCGCACCTCCGGCCAGCGTTCCTGGGTCAGTTGCAGATTGACCCGGGTCGGCGCGATATAGACCAGTTCACCGTGATGATCCAGCGCCAGGGCATCGCGCAGCTTGTTTTTGAATTCGTCGAAACGCTTGGCGTCGGGACAACTCACCCAGCGGGCGGTGGTGACGTTGACGTTTTCAAAACCGCACTCAACGCCGTATTCATTGCGCAACCGGAAGGCGGCGACGTCGAATTGCAGAATCCCGACTGCGCCCAGGATCAGATCATTGCTGTTGAGCGGGCGAAAGAGTTGCGTTGCGCCTTCTTCACAAAGTTGCTCCAGCCCCTTTTGCAGCGCCTTCATCTTCAGTGGATCGCGCAGGCGGGCACGGCGGAACAGTTCCGGGGCAAAGTCGGGGATGCCGGTAAATTGCAACTCCTCGCCCTGCGTGAAAGTGTCGCCGATGCGAATGGTGCCGTGGTTGTGCAGGCCGATAATGTCGCCCGGATAGCCCGCTTCAACATGCTCGCGTTCAGCGGCCATGAAGGTCAGGGCGTCGGCGATTTTCACCTCGCGGCCCAGGCGGACATGGCGGACTTTCATTCCGGGTTGGTAACTGCCCGAACAGATGCGCAGAAAGGCGATGCGGTCGCGGTGTTGCGGGTCCATATTTGCCTGAATTTTGAAGACGAAGCCGGTAAATGCGGCTTCCTCAGGTTCCACTTCACGGGTGGATGCACTGCACGGGCGCGGCGGCGGCGCATGTTCGATAAAGCCGTCGAGCATTTCCTGTACGCCAAAGTTGCTTAACGCCGAACCGAAGAATACGGGGGTCAGCCGTCCAGCGCGGTAGTCGGCGAAATCGAAGGCGTGACTGGCGCCGCGCACCAGTTCCATTTCCTCGCGCAGCGCCTCGGCCCGGTCGGAACCCAGTGCGGCATCGACTGCCGGGGTATTGAGACCGTGCAGAATGCGTCCGGTGTTGATCCGGCCATCGCGGGCGGGGTCGTAAAGATGGATGAAATCCTGACCGAGATGGTAGACGCCTTTCAATTCCCGACCCATGCCAATCGGCCAGGTCATTGGCGCACAGCGGATGTTCAGCACTTCTTCCACTTCGTCCAACAATTCAATCGGCTCCCGGCCATCCCGATCCAGTTTGTTGATGAAGGTGAAAATCGGCGTGTCGCGCAACCGGCAGACGTCCATCAGCTTGATGGTGCGCTCCTCAACACCCCTGGCGCAGTCGATGACCATCAGCGCGGAATCCACAGCAGTCAGGGTGCGGTAGGTGTCCTCGGAGAAATCTTCGTGGCCGGGGGTATCCAGCAGGTTGATGAGGCGGTCGCGATAGGGGAACTGCATGACCGAGGAGGTCACGGAGATGCCGCGTTGCTGCTCCAGGGCCATCCAGTCGCTGGTCGCATGACGGGCGGCCTTGCGGCCCTTGACCGCCCCGGCCAACTGGATCGCGCCGCCAAACAGCAGCAACTTTTCAGTCAGCGTGGTTTTACCGGCGTCAGGGTGGGAGATAATGGCGAAGGTGCGTCGCCGGTTCAATTCATCAAGAAAGGTCGTCGTCATGAGTTCAGAGTCGTTCTGCCAAAGCAAGCCCCAGTCACCGGTTACGCGGCCAGTCGTTGTTCGGGCTGATAGATGGCCCGCAGATGCGCGGGCAGTAGATGCGCCGGATACGTTCCCGCACGCAGTTTGCCCAAGTGCCACCACCAGTGAATCAGCGGGTGTGTCGAATTATCCTGGAATAGCTCGGTGGGTAAGCCGGTTGTTTCATCATCCGTAACAGCTTCCAGCAAAAATTCATCCGCATACTGAAGCGCCAATTGTTGCTGTCCATTCCATAATTGCTGAGAAACACGTTGGCGCTGTTCGCGCAGACCGGGCGCAACTCCTTCAGGCAATCCCTGAATGACAGATGCCTTGTAGCACGTTAAAGCAGAAGGTCGCTCAGTAGACACCAGAGTTCTCCTAAATCAATTCCATCATGATCATGAACGCTTACTCGTTTTCCGTCTTTCTCAATCACTGCGAGCAAATGATATTGATCAGAATACACGAGATAGCGGCTGTTGGGGCCTGGATTAGGCTTGATGACTTGAGCTTTGCGATCAGACATCACGTTTTCAAACCATCGATCCAGATCATCGGGTGTACTTATCACCTCTTTTTCCAAAAAACGTCTCTTAACGTAATGACTTAATCGACCATCAATCAGTTGCCTGGTTTGAATCGCGTCTAACACTTGTTGAACTTCAGGAATCGATGCATAGGGTAACAAGCCTGTCTCTAATTTCCTGGTCATTTTTCCTGATTGAAAGTTTTTTAGCCCCCAGTCAGAGATTGCCATTGCCTTCACCAACGCCTCGGCGGCCTGGATCGCGGCAGCATCGCCGGAACGAAGGACATCAGGATGAATGTAGGGCATAGAGGCGGAGGCAGATCATGTCAAAACGTCCTGGAGGTCCGCGATGATCCACGCATCCACCACCACACCCGATAACCCAGCAATACCGCCAGCACTCCGGCATAAATCAGCGGTTCGCGCAGATCAGCCTTGACCAACCACAGATAATGCAGCACACCAAGGATCGCAATCGGATAAACCAGCCGATGCAGGCGCTGCCAGTGGCGACCCAGACGTTTCATCATCCGATTGGTCGAGGTCGTTGCCAGGGGAATCAGCAGCACAAAAGCAGCAAAACCCACCGTGATGTAAGGTCGTTTGACGACATCCGCGATGATGGCGGACAGGTCGAAAAACTGGTCGAAAATCAGATAAACGCCAAAGTGCAGGCTGACGTAGAAGAAGGCAAAAAGCCCGAGCATCCGCCGAAAGCGTTGCAATCCATTCCAGCCCGTCAAGCGCCGTAACGGCGTCACCGCCAGGGTCAGCAGCAGAAAGCGCAAACTCCAGTCGCCGGTGCGATGGCTCAGGGTTTCCACTGGATTGACCCCCAGTTGATCGCTCCAGGCCAGCCCGATCAGCCAGAGTAGCGGCAGCAGACAAGCGCTGAATACCAGAGGTTTGCCTAGTCGTTGTAGCAAGCGAGGGGATTGCAGCGTCATCAGTGAGCGATTCAGGGGCGTCGGTACAATGCAACTCACTCCGGTTGAGTGAGTCAGAAACAGGGAGTTTACCACCCGGAGCCGTTCCATGCTGATTCAGAAACCCGCCGACCTTCAACCCTCGGAAATTACCCCACCGGAGCTGTACGCCCGTCGCCGGGAATTTCTGAAAACCGCTGCGGTAGTCGGGGCTGCCGTTTTGTTGCCGCGTGGCGTAGTCCAGGCGGCCACTGACGACGATCTCAAGCTGACGCCCTATAAGGATGTGACGTCCTATAACAACTTCTACGAATTCGGTTCCGGCAAAACCGATCCGGCGGAATATGCCGGCAGTCTGAAAACCAAACCCTGGACGGTCACCGTCGAAGGTCATTGTGAGAAACCTGGCCAGTATGCGCTTGAAGACTTTCTGGCCCCGCATACTTCAGAGGAGCGCATCTATCGACTGCGCTGCGTCGAAGCCTGGTCGATGGTCATCCCGTGGCTCGGTATCCCGCTGGCGAAGATTCTGCCGCGCTTCCAGCCCACCGCCAGCGCCAAATACGTCGAATTCACCACGCTATTTGATCCCGCCCAGATGCCCGGTCAGAAAACCCGCCTGTTGCCCTGGCCCTACATTGAAGGGTTGCGAATGGATGAAGCCATGCATCCGCTGACGTTATTGGCGACCGGGCTGTATGGCAAGGAATTACCCAATCAGAACGGCGCACCCTTGCGACTGGTGGTTCCATGGAAATACGGGTTCAAGAGCATCAAGTCCATCGTGAAAATCCGTTTTACCGACCAGCCGCCGGTCACAAGCTGGAACCGCGAAGCGCCGCAGGAATACGGTTTCTACGCCAACGTTAATCCCGACGTCGATCATCCACGCTGGAGTCAGAAGAAAGAGCGGCGTATCGGCGAATTTTTCCGCCGCGACACCTTGCCATTCAACGGTTACGCTGACCAGGTGGCCGGACTCTACGCCAATATGGACTTGCGAAAGAATTTCTAAAGCGTCGGCAAATTCGCTGGCGTGACCCGGCGCAGAAACCCGGCGAACCAGGTCTCGCCGGGCAGCAGACGCTGGACGACGCCGCGATAGGTTTCACGGTTCGTCATCAGATCGGTGAACGGCTGGGAAGGCGGACAGAGGTGGAACAACCCGATGACAGCCAGATAAAGCGCTACAGTGCCGATGGGTTGCTTCAGACTGCCCAGGCTGAACGCCGTGCCGAACGATTTTTTCAGCAGCTTTTTGCCAAACAAATTGACGCTGTAAAATTCATCCAGCAGCAAATGGACGAAAAACCCTCCGGTCACAAAAGTCCCGCACATCCAGGCATGGATCGCCGAGGCATTAAAGACCTGATAGGCGAAGAAGGTCGTCGTCAGGCCGCAAATCAGGCCCATGGGAACTGAATGAATCAACCCGCGATGCACAGTGTAATAGTCAAGCAGAGCGAATATGCCATAGCGGATCAGCGCAAAGCAGCCGATCCAGAGCAGCATTAACTCCACCAGTGAATAGCGGCGTCCGAACGTGAAAACCACCAGAAACCCGGCAATCACCGCCAGCGCCATAAAAGCCAGGCGCACCGGGATGGAATGCGGCGAGTCAATATCCGGCAACAGCCCGCCGATCACGCCCAGAACGAAGTAGCCAATGATGGCCTGATGGGGAAACTGGCCGGTCATGACCAGCACGGTGGCCGTCAAGCCACTGACCACCGCCGCCCCCATCAGGTGGGTCTTAAAATCCGCCATTGATAAAGAGATTTCAGCCCTGCAACAACAGGTTGCGCAGGTCAATAATGGCGGCGTTGGCGCGGGAGATATACGAAGCCATGATCAGCGAATGATTGGCCATCATACCAAAGCCCGTACCGTTCAGAATCACCGGACTCCAGATAAACTCCTGGGTGTTTTCCAGTTCCCGGATGATTTGTTTCAGCGAAACGACGGCATTTTTATTTTGCAGGACACTGGCAAAATCGATTTCCAGCGCCCGGAGCGTATGCACCAGCGCCCAGGTATAACCACGCGCTTCAAAAAATACGTCGTCTATTTTCGTCCATGGCGTTTTGAACTGGGACTGATCCGGTGTCGGTTTGGATTGCTGAGCACTGGGGTCGCCTGCCAGGCTGGTGTTAAAGCGGGTCTGACCCACGCTGGCCGCCAGGTTTTGCGCCAGACTGCCCAAACGCTTTTCCACCGATTCCAGATAGCGGCTCAGGTTGTCGGAGCGCGTAAAGAATTGCCCATCCTGAGGTTGGTCATCAGCGAGCCGCCCCAGATAGCGATACATCGCCTCAATGCCCTTGCGGTATTCGGATTCCGTGGAGGGTAAAATCCACGATTCGGAATTGTAATTGAACTGCGGTTCAGCGACCTGTAAATCCTTATCCTCAACCGACTGACTCTGGGAACGGCTGAAATCAGTACGCATCGACCGCGTTAGATCGCGCAATTCGGTCAGTACCCCAAATTCCCAATTGGGAACGTTATCCAGGTAAACCCCTGGCGGGGTCATGTCATTGCTGAGATAGCCCCCCGGCTTATCCAGTAATGTTTCGGCAATACGAATGGCCGTGGCCGTGGTGACATAACCAGGAACCAGTTTTTGCGGGTTATTTTTGGCGACGTCCAACGCATGTTGGCGCACATCAAAATCACTGGGCGATTTTGACCAGATAACGCCGAGTACGACGACGATAATGCAATAGGTCACCAGGAACAGACCAGCCGTCCACCAGAGTCCCTTCTCTTTCCAGGTGCGGGGATTGTAGTAGGTCGCGACCTGGGTCACCTTCGCGCCCAGATTAGGTTTTTTCACCGATGCGGATTCTTGAGTATCCATTAAGGATTCCTTATTGATGGGAGGCAATCGATCATCACGGCTTACAGGCGCTGGATGCGCGCCCATTGTTCTTCCAGTTTCGTTATGGCGGTTTGGAGTTCCGCGACGCGGGCGCGTTCCTTCGCTACCACATCCGCCGGAGCGCGGCCCAGAAAATCGGTGTTGCCGAGTTTGGCCGCGCCGCGCTCCATATCCTTGCGCAGCTTGGCGATTTCCTTTTCCAATCGGGCGCTTTCCGCCGCTTTGTCGATGAGGCCGGACATCGGGATCAGCACCTGCATAGCCCCGACCAGTGCGGTAGCCGCTTCCGGAGCGGATTCGCCTTCGCCCAGCCAGATAATGGACTCCAGCCGGCCCAGACTGAGCAGCGACCGGCGATGCTGTTCCAATCGCTGCTGGTCGTCGGGCGAACCGTGTTGCAATAGCACCGGCAGCGGTTTGCTGGGGGCAATGTTCATTTCGGCGCGAATGCGGCGGATGCCACCGAGGAATTGCCGCAGCCATTCGATCTCAGCCACTGCTGCTTCATCGACCAGCGCACGGTTCGCTTCGGGATAGGGCTGGAGCATGATGGAGTCGCCCGTCACCCCAGCCAATGGCGCGACCCGTTGCCAGATTTCCTCGGTGATAAACGGCATCAGTGGATGCAGCAACCGCAGCAGTGTTTCGAGCGTTTGCGCCAGCGTCTGGCGGGTTCCACGCTGAGCAGCGGCGGAACTGGCCGGATCATTCAGTACCGGCTTGGACAGTTCCAGATACCAGTCGCAAAACTCGTTCCAGGTGAATTCATAGAGGGACTGGGCGACCTGATCCAGACGATAACCTTGCATCGCGGCATTCGCCTCGGCCATCGTTCCCTGTAATCGCGAGCGAATCCAGCGGTCCGCCAGACTCAGTTCAATCTCGCCGCCGGTCAGGCCGGTATCCTGACCTTCGGTATTCATTAGCACATAGCGAGCGGCGTTCCACAGCTTGTTGCAGAAATTGCGATAACCCTCAACCCGGCCCATGTCAAACACGATGTCGCGCCCGGTCGTCGCCAGTGCAGCGAAGGTGAAGCGCAAGGCGTCGGTGCCGTGGGCATGGATGCCGGCTGGAAATTGCTGGCGAGTCGCTTTTTCAATGCGCGGGGCCATTTGTGGCTGCATCAACCCACTGGTACGCTTGGCGACCAGTTCATTGAGTTCAACGCCGTCGATCAGATCCAACGGGTCCAGCACGTTGCCCTTGGATTTCGACATCTTCTGGCCTTCGTGATCGCGCACCAGGCCATGGATGTACACCTCGCGGAACGGCACGTCGCCCATGAATTTCAGGCCCATCATGATCATCCGGGCGACCCAGAAGAAAATGATGTCAAAGCCGGTGACCAGGACACTGGTCGGATAGAAGGTTTTCAGCGCCTCGGTCTGTTCCGGCCAGCCGAGTGTGGAAAACGGCCACAGGGCGGAGGAGAACCAGGTGTCCAGCACGTCGGGATCCTGGGTCAGTGCCACTTCAGAACCGAGCCGATGCTGTTCCCTGACTTCGGCCTCGCTGCGTCCCACATAGACCTGTCCTTGCTCGTCATACCAGGCCGGGATGCGATGACCCCACCAGATTTGTCGGCTGATACACCAGTCTTCGATGCGGTTAAGCCAGTCGAAATAGGTCTTCTCCCAGTTTTCAGGAATAAATTTAATCTTGCCGGTTTTCACTGCGGCAATCGCGGGTCCGGCCAGCGGCGCCGTTTTCACATACCACTGATCAGTCAGGAACGGTTCGATGACCGCATGACTGCGGTCACCGCGTGGAACCATCAGCTTGTGCGGTTTGGTTTCCTCCAGTAATCCCAGTTCCTCCAGATCGCCAATGACCCGGCGACGGGCTTCAAAGCGATCCAGACCGCGATAGGCTTCGGGCGCTTGGTCGTTGATATGGGCGTCAGCAGTGAAAATGTTGATGAGGGGGAGCTGATGGCGCTGGCCAACCGCGTAGTCGTTGAAATCATGAGCCGGGGTGATCTTGACGCAGCCGGTGCCGAAGGCTGGATCGACGTACTCATCGGCAATAATGGGAATGGTGCGTCCGGTTAATGGCAGGGCGGCGTGCAGGCCAATCAGATGCTTGTACCGCTCATCATCGGGATGTACGGCCACGGCGGTATCGCCGAGCATGGTTTCCGGCCGGGTCGTCGCGACGATCAAATCGCCGCCGCCTTCAGCCAGCGGATAGCGGATATGCCAGAGGAAGCCGTTTTCTTCAGTGCTGACCACTTCCAGATCAGACACTGCGGTATGCAGCACCGGGTCCCAGTTCACCAGGCGCTGACCACGATAGATCAGCCCTTCCGCATACAGGCGGACAAACACCTCGCGCACCGCTGCTGACAGACCTTCGTCCATGGTGAACCGCTCCCGCGCCCAGTCCACGGATGCGCCCATGCGCCGCAACTGCCGAGTGATCGTGCCGCCAGATTCGGCTTTCCACGTCCACACCCGGTCAATAAACGCCTCGCGGCCCAGATCATGGCGCGTCTTGCCCTCGCCGGCCAATTGCCGTTCAACCACCATTTGCGTCGCAATACCCGCGTGATCGGTGCCGGGTTGCCACAGCGTGTTATGACCCTTCATCCGGTAATAGCGAGTCAGCGCGTCCATGATCGTGTCCTGGAAAGCGTGGCCCATGTGCAGAGTGCCGGTGACGTTCGGCGGCGGGATCATGATGCAGTAGGGCGCGCCCTCGCCGCTGGGGGCGAAACAGCCCCGCTCTTCCCAAAAGGCGTACCAGCGAGGTTCAATGGCGTTCGGTTCGTAAGTCTTGTCCATGAGCGGTCTTCAAATCATCGGGAGCAGCGGGCGCAACAGGGCGCGGGATAGAGAGGTTTTACCGGGGGATTGTAATAGAAAAACCCGCCTTGCGGCGGGTTTGTCGATTCCGGGGAAATCAGGATGCGTTATTTCTTCTTCGATCCAGGTTCCACGGAGATGCCGAACTCCTCGACATAGGTGACTTGTACTTGATCGCCAACCTTGACGTTCTTGAGGTTGATGTCTTTCGGCGCTTTGACTGTAATCGCCCGTTCCGGCCCCTGCAAAGTGACTCGGCGCGTTTTCCGGTCAATCGCAATGACATTGGCCGTCAACTCGGTCTTGTCACGCAGGGTAGCGGACGGTTTCTGACCCAGTGGTGCCCGAGTGCCGCTGAGCGTTTCCTTACGCTCGGTGATGCCGCCAGTTGTTGGCGCTTTTTCCAGCCGGATGGCCATGGCCTCGCGGTATTTGAGCGTCACCTTGTCGCCCACCTGAACCTGGTCCAGATTACGCGCTCCTTCACCGACATTGATCGTGACCACCCGACCCTTCTCACCCTTGAGAGTGACCAGGCGATTTTCGAGATCAACCGCTTGCACAGTGGCTTTCACCGTCACTACGTCGCCCAACTCGATTTCGGGGCCTTCAGCAACAGCGGGCGGCGGCGGGGGAGCGGGTTGAACGGGTGGGGTCTTGTCGGGCGTGGACGCGCAACCGGCGAGTAGCAGACCGGCCAGGCTTAGGGCGGTCAAAGTGCGGTAATTCATAAGTAGCAATTCTCCTAAGTGAAAAGGATAAGTTCGATGTTCGAACGGGATGAAAACGGCGCATCATAGCGCCAGTCTGATGAAGATTCGACAGATGTCAATTACCCCGCCCTAAAGGGCGAGGCTTGTAGCTGTACTCCCCGCATCCATTCGGATCATGGCACGCTACGTTAGCCTTAATTCCGGGTTATCACCGAGAAACCCGGAGGCAGGTGGG
>JAUPTV010000134.1 GCA_030917925.1 Pseudomonadota bacterium | reverse complement strand
GCGGATCTGGTCTGCTACTGGTTCGAGAAAGCGCGGGCGCAGATTGAAGCCGGACAAGCGCAACGGGCTGGGTTGGTGGCGACGAATTCCATTCGCGGCGGTGCCAATCGCAAGGTGCTGGAACGGATTCTCGCGACTCCCTCCCCCTTGATGGGGGAGGGCCGGGGTGGGGGTGAAAAGCTGGCGATCTTCCACGCCTGGAGTGATGAACCCTGGGTCAATGAAGGCGCGGCGGTCAGAGTGTCGCTGGTGGGGTTTGGGGGTGGTGAAGCCAAGGGGGTTTTGAACGGCCAACCGGTGACGGCGATTTATGCTGATTTGACCGGATGTTCGCTGGAAATGAATAGCGGTGGCATGGATTTAACGCAGGCCCGACGATTGGCGGAAAACGCCAAAATATCATTTATGGGAATTACCAAATCAGGCCCCTTCGATATTTCCGGAGACTTGGCGCACGCATGGCTAAATCAACCTAATCCGCATGGAAAGCCAAATAGTGATGTCCTTTTTCCATCAGTCAATGGACAGGATTTAGCCCAACGTTTGTCTGATAGTTGGATTATTCATTTCGGAGAAAGAAATACCGAAGAAGCTGCTTTGTATGAATCGCCTTACAACTATGCGTTATGCCATATCAAACCTGAACGACTGAAAAGTAACACGCCGAAAAACAGAGAAATCTGGTGGCGCTTCGAGCGCTTACGCCCTGAAATGTTTAAGGCTTTCGGTGAGCAGATTCGCTATATCGCTACAAGTATGGTTGCTAAACATCGTTTATTCGTATGGTTGAACAGATGGGTAATACCTGAAAATGTAGTGATCGTCATCGCGCGCGCTGACGACACTAATTTCGGCATCCTGCATTCGCGCTTTCATGAACTGTGGGCATTGCGCCTCGGCACCAGCCTTGGCGCAACGCCCCGCTACACCCCCACCACCTGCTTCGAGACTTTCCCTTTCCCCGCTGGCCTGACACCGAACATCCCAGCCAGTGCCTACGCTGATGATCCCCGCGCTCAAGCCATTGCCGAAGCGGCCTGCAAGCTGAATGAATTGCGCGAAAACTGGCTCAATCCACCGCAATGGGTGGAACGTATCCCGGAAATCTCCCCTCTCCCAATGGGAGAGGGGCCGGGGGTGAGGGCCTACCCCGACCGCCTGATCCCCAAACCCGAACACGCCGCCGAGTTAAAAAAGCGCACGCTCACCAACCTCTACAACCAGCGCCCGGCCTGGCTGGTCAACGCCCATCGCACTCTCGATGAAGCGGTCGCTGCGGCGTATGGCTGGCCGAACGACTTGAGCGACGACGAGGCGCTGCGCCGACTACTTGCGCTCAATCAGGAGCGGGATCACGGTTGAGCCTCATTCCAGGATTGCAGAAAAATTCATAAGCATTTCACAATTTATTATTTTCTATTGCTTATCTATCGTTATTAAAATCTGATCTACTTATAACTTTTTCGGAGTTCAGTCATGCCTCTCTGGTCTCGCGTCATACCGATTTGGGCCAAGCGCCCATGAGCGTCGGCAAAACGCATCGCGTCCTGCCCGGTTTCCCGCTGACGCTCGGCTACACTCTGGTGTATCTGAGTCTGGTGGTGCTGATCCCCCTCAGTGCGGTGTTCCTCAAATCCATGACCCTGAGCCTGGAACAGTTCTGGGCGATTATCAGCGCCCCGCGTGTCGTCGCGTCCTACCAACTCAGCTTCGGCGTGTCGTTGCTGGCCGCCGCGATTAACGCCGTCTTCGGCTTGATTCTGGCCTGGGTGCTGGTGCGCTACCCCTTTCCCGGCAAATCCCTCGTCGATGCCCTGGTCGATTTGCCGTTCGCCTTGCCAACCGCCGTCGCTGGCATCGCCCTCACCGCGCTCTATGCGCCAAATGGCTGGCTGGGTCAGTGGCTGGCGCTGCTCGGTCTCAAAGTCGCCTTCACCCCCCTGGGCATTCTGGTCGCGCTGACGTTCATTGGCCTGCCGTTTGTCGTGCGCACCGTGCAACCGGTGCTTGAAGACCTGGAAACCGAACTGGAAGAAGCCGCCGCCAGTCTGGGCGCTAACCGCTGGCAAACCTTCTGGCGGGTCATCCTGCCGGTTGCCTTGCCCGCGCTGCTCACCGGCTTCGCCCTGGCCTTTGCCCGAGCGGTCGGCGAATACGGGTCGGTCATTTTCATTGCCGGCAACGTCCCGCTGGTCTCCGAGATTACCCCGTTGCTCATCATCACCAAACTCGAGCAGTACGACTATGTGGGCGCGACCGCTATCGCCGTGGTCATGCTGGTATTTTCCTTCATCCTGCTGTTTCTGATTAACGGCTTGCAGCTCTGGGCGAATCGCAGCCCGGGAAGGAGCTGACCATGGCCGCTACGGTTGCCAAACGCTTAACCGCCCCGACCCACCGGTTTACGGCCAACGCCGCGACTCGTGAACCCGTTTGGGTGAAGCGACTGCTCATCGCCATTGCGCTACTGTTTTTTGGCCTGTTCCTGCTGCTGCCGCTGGCCACCGTGTTTGCCGAAGCCTTGCGGAAAGGCTGGATGGTCTATTTCGCGGCGCTGGTGGAACCCGATGCGCGTTCCGCCGTCGTGTTGACCCTGCTGGTGACGGTGATCGCCGTGCCGCTGAATCTGGTGTTTGGTGTCATGGCGGCCTGGACCATCGCCAAATTCGATTTTCGCGGCAAACAGTTACTAACCACGCTGATTGATTTACCGTTCTCGGTGTCGCCAGTAATTGCCGGTCTGATCTATGTGCTGATCTTCGGCGCACAGGGCTGGTTCGGATCGTGGTTCATAGAACACGATATCAAAATCATTTTCGCCGTCCCCGGCCTGGTGCTGGCCACGGTGTTCGTCACCTTCCCGTTCGTCGCCCGCGAGTTGATCCCGCTGATGGAAGCGCAGGGCCGGGACGAAGAAGAAGCGGCGCTGGTGCTGGGTGCATCCGGCTGGCAGACTTTCTGGTATGTCACCTTGCCCAATATCAAATGGGGCCTGATCTATGGGGTGGTGTTATGTAACGCCCGGGCCATGGGGGAATTTGGCGCGGTTTCGGTCGTCTCCGGCCATATTCGCGGGCGCACCAACACCCTGCCGCTGCATGTCGAAATTCTTTACAACGAATATCAGTTTGCCGCCGCCTTCGCCGTGGCCTCGCTACTGGCGCTGCTGGCCTTGTTGACCCTGGTCATCAAGTCCCTGGTGGAATGGCAGAGCCGCCGCCAGATGCATTCTGATCAGGCGCAACCGGAGACCGCTGTTTGACCTCCTCCCCGGCCTGAAGGACGGGGATTCCTGACTTCACAATCAGGGTTTTCTGTTTCATCGAGGATTGCCCAGAGGAGTTAAGGCTTGGTTTTCGCCGATTCGATTCCCCAGAGT
>JAUPTV010000133.1 GCA_030917925.1 Pseudomonadota bacterium | reverse complement strand
CGCAACGCCTGTTTCGACGCCTCGCCCCAGGGTTTCTGGCCCATCTCCGGCGAGTCGATGCCAAACACCCGGACTTTTACTTCACCGTCTGGACAACGGGCGGTCAACGTATCGCCGTCATAGATACTTTTGAGGGTGCAGGTGAGTTCCGCACCCTTGAGCGTTGCAGAAGGCGGCGCTTTGGGTTCGTGCAGGACATAACTGACGGCGACAATCGCGATGACCAGTCCACCGATCACCCAGGGCGAACGGTTCTGCCGCCGGCGGGCGCGGCTGAACTCACTGCGCAACAGACTGCGTAATAATTTGAGAAGGTCCTGTTTCACGACTCAACCCTCGGTAGATCCTCTCCCGGCTATGGGAGAGGCTATGGCGATCCATCAACGGGCGGCGGCCAGCGCCTGTTCCAGATCGGCCAGAATGTCGTCGATATGCTCAATACCGATGGACAGCCGCACCAGATCCTCACTCACACCGGCGCGGGCCATTTCAGTGGGCGATAACTGCCGGTGAGTGGTCGTCGCCGGATGGCAGGCCAGGGACTTCGCATCGCCGATATTGACCAGGCGGGTCACCAGTTGCAGCGCATCGATGAATTTCGCGCCGGCATCGCGCCCGCCCTTGATCCCGAAGCTGAGAATGCTGGAGCCGCGTCCGCCCATGTATTTATCCACCAGCGGCTTGTCAGGGTTGTCCGCCAGCGCCGGGTAACGCACCCACTCCACCTGGGGATGACCCTTGAGATACTCCGCCGCCTTCACCGCATTTTCGCAATGGCGGTCCATGCGCACCGGCAGCGTCTCAATACCCTGCAAAATCAGGAAGCTGTTGAACGGTGAAATCGCTGCGCCGGTATTGCGCAACGGCACCACCCGCGCCCGGCCAATGAACGCCGCCGGTCCCAGCGCTTCGACATACACCACGCCATGATAGGACGGATCAGGCTCATTCAGGCGCACGAACCGCTCCTTGTGCTGATCCCAGGGGAACCGCCCGGAGTCCACGATGATCCCGCCGATGCTGGTGCCATGGCCGCCCATGTACTTGGTCAGGGCGTGAACCACGATGTCCGCGCCATGCTCGAAGGGCCGGCAAAGATACGGGGTTGGCACGGTGTTATCGACGATCAACGGGACGCCGTGCGCATGGGCGACCGCCGCCAGTGCGCCGAAATCGACAACATTCGCCGCCGGATTGCCGATGGATTCGCAGAATACCGCTTTAGTTTTGCCGTCGATCAGTCGGCCCATGGCCTCCACATCGTGATAATCGGCGAAGCGCGCCTCAATGCCGAAGCGCGGCAGGGTATGCGCAAACAGATTGTAGGTGCCACCGTACAACGTCGAGGTGGTCACGATATTGTCGCCGACTTCGGCAATGGTCATCAGCGCGTAGGTAATCGCCGCCATCCCGGAAGCGACCGCCAGTGCGCCGACTCCGCCTTCCATCGCTGCAACCCGCTGTTCCAGTACGGCAGTCGTGGGATTCATAATCCGGGTATAGATATTGCCTGGCACCTTCAAATCGAACAGATCCGCGCCGTGCTGCGTGTCATCAAAGGCATAGGAGGTTGTTTGATAGATCGGCACCGCCACTGCTTTGGTGGTCGGTTCTGGCGTATAGCCGCCGTGAATGGCAATCGTTTCGATTTTCATAATTTCGGTTCCACCGAGGGCTGGAAAAAGTAGTAAAGTCTGAACGCCAGAAGCGGGCATTGTCCAGTCATAACGATGGCTTGATGCATTGTCCGCTTTCCTTACTATGCTTTGTTGCAGAGGACGTCAGGTCGGCAGCCTGGTCGCGTTCCTCAACCGAAAATCTCTCACCACCCAACTACACATCAAACCCGGGAGAAATTCATGCAGTTCCATGACCCACTGACAGGAGGATTTGCCTTATGGTAGCAGCCGGATTAATTCTTGCTCTGCTCTGCGCCGTCGGCGCACTTATCTACGGCGTCCAGTCGATCCAATGGATTCTGGCCAAGGATCCGGGCAACGCCCGGATGCAGGAAATCGCCTCCGCGATTCAGGAAGGCGCGCGCGCCTACCTGAACCGGCAATACACGACCATCGCCATCGTCGGTGTCATCATCGGTGTCGTGATTTTTGTGACGCTGGGCGCATGGTCAGCCGTGGGCTTCGCCATCGGCGCGATCTGCTCCGGGGTGGCTGGCTACATCGGCATGTATGTCTCGGTTCGCGCCAATGTCCGCACCGCGCAGGCCGCCCATGACGGGCTGAACGCGGCGCTGGAAGTCGCGTTTCGCGGCGGTGCCATCACCGGGATGCTGGTGGTCGGCCTCGGTTTGCTGGGCGTCGCCGGCTACTATGTAATTCTGATCCTGATGAATACCGCGCCGGATCAATTGCCTGATCTTGGCCCACTGGTCGGGCTGGCGTTTGGCAGTTCGCTGATCTCGATTTTCGCCCGTTTAGGCGGCGGCATTTTTACCAAAGGCGCGGACGTCGGCGCTGATCTGGTCGGCAAGGTCGAAGCCGGTATTCCTGAAGATGATCCACGCAATCCGGCGGTGATTGCCGACAACGTGGGCGACAATGTGGGCGACTGCGCCGGGATGGCGGCTGACTTGTTTGAAACTTACGCGGTCACCATCATCGCCACCATGTTGGTGGGCAGTCTCAGTACGCAAGTGTTCGCTCCCGATCTGCTCCATAATGCCATTATCCTGCCGCTGGTGATGGGCGGCGTGTCGATCATTGCGTCGATCATTGGTTGCGGTTTCGTCAAGGCGCGCGAAGGCGAGAAGATTATGAACGCCCTGTATCGCGGCCTGGCGGTGGCGGGCGGCATTTCTGCCGTCGCTTTCCTGCCGGTGATCCTGCTACTCGTAGGCAGTGAACATCTCTGGGGTCTCTGGGGCTGCGCTCTGGTCGGTCTGGGGCTGACGGCGGCGATGGTCGTGGTGACCGAGTACTACACGGCGACCGAATTCAGTCCGGTACAAAAGCTGGCGGAAGCCTGCACCACCGGCCACGCGACCAACATCATCGCTGGACTGGCGGTATCGATGAAGGCTACGGCGCTACCGGTGCTGGCCGTCTGCTTGAGCATCGGTTTGGCCTATTCCTGGGCCGGGCTGTATGGCATCGCCATTGCCGCTACGTCCATGCTGTCGATGGCGGGCATTATCGTCGCGCTCGACGCCTATGGGCCGATCACCGACAACGCCGGCGGCATTGCGGAAATGGCCGAAATGGATGACAAGATTCGCGGCATCACTGATCCGCTAGATGCGGTCGGCAATACCACCAAAGCGGTCACCAAGGGTTACGCAATTGGCTCGGCGGCACTGGCCGCTCTGGTGCTGTTCGCCGACTTTGAGCACAAGTTGGATCTGGCCGGTATCAACGTCGAATTTTCCCTGACCGATCCCGTGGTTATTATTGGCCTGTTCATTGGCGGCATGATCCCCTTCCTGTTTGCGGCCATGGCCATGGAAGCTGTAGGTCGCGCCGCGAGCAGCGTGGTGCTGGAAGTGCGTCGCCAGTTCGCGGAAATTGCCGGCATCATGGAAGGAACCACCAAACCCGACTATTCGCGGGCGGTCGATTTGCTGACCAAATCAGCGATCAAGGAAATGATTATTCCCTCGTTACTGCCGGTGTTGACGCCGATTGTCGTGGCTTTCGGCATGTCCTGGCTCATGGGGCCGGATGCCGGACCCAAAGCGCTGGGTGGGTTACTGATGGGCACCATCGTGACCGGTCTGTTCGTGGCGATTTCCATGACCGCTGGCGGCGGCGCCTGGGACAACGCCAAGAAGTACATTGAGGACGGCCACTTTGGCGGCAAAGGTTCCGATGCGCATAAAGCGGCGGTCACCGGCGACACGGTCGGCGATCCCTACAAGGATACGGCGGGTCCGGCGGTCAATCCGCTCATCAAGATCATCAACATCGTGGCGTTGCTGATCGTGCCACTGCTGGTGGCGATGCAGTAGACAGTGAGTGGCGAGTAGCGAGTAGCGAGACTTCGCTACCTCGCTATTTCGCTATTTCGCTACTTCGCTATTTCCCTGTTCATTGAACGAGTTATGTTAGAATTTACGCACTTCAACGCCGCCGGCGAGGCGCAGATGGTCGATGTCGGCGATAAGGCCATCACCCGCCGGACCGCAGTCGCTGAAGGCTGGATCATCATGCAACCGGCCACTCTGGAGCGGATCGTGGCGGGCCAGCACGCCAAAGGCGATGTACTGGGCGTGGCGCGACTGGCCGGGATCATGGGTGCCAAACGCACCGCCGATCTCATTCCGCTCTGTCACCCGCTGGCTCTGACCCGAATCGAGGTCAATTTACAGGTCGTCCCGGAACGTTGCGCCGTGCGTTGCGAGGCAACCGTGGAAACCCTGGGCCGCACCGGTGTGGAAATGGAAGCGTTGACCGCCGTGCAAATCGCCCTGCTGACCGTTTATGACATGTGCAAGGCGGTGGATCGCGGCATGACCCTGACCGACATCCAGTTGCTGGAGAAGGCGGGCGGTCAATCGGGTTTCTGGCGGCGCGAATGAATCCAGTTCTCTACCTCGTCGATCAGCCCGCGCTGATTGAATTCTGCGCCGGATTGCGCGATGCCTCCTGGCTGGCGCTGGATACCGAATTCTTCCGCGAGCAGACCTACTATCCGCAACTCTGCCTGATCCAGGTGGCCAGCACTGAACAGATCGCCTGCATCGACCCGTTGGCGCTGCCGTCGCTGGAGCCACTGCTGGACGTGTTATACGACGCCACGGTGACCAAGGTGCTGCACGCGGCCTATCAGGATCTGGAAATTTTCTACTACCTGCGCGGCGCGGTCCCGACGCCGATCTTCGATACGCAACTGGCGGCGGCGGCGCTGGGCTATGGCGACCAGATCGGCTATGCGAACCTGGCCCAGCAAATGTTGAACGTGGAACTGGCGAAAACGCATACCCGCGTCAACTGGCGGCAGCGGCCGCTGGCCCCGGAATGGTTGGCCTACGCCGCTGATGATGTGCGCTATCTCCGGGATATTTACCGGCGACAACAGGCGCTGCTGGCGGAACAGGGCGAACCGGAGACACTGGCCGAAGCCTTCGCCGCGCTGACTGATCCCGCCCGGTATCAGCCGCAACCCCAGGAAGCCTGGCGACGGATTCACGATCATCGCCGATTGCGCGGTGTACAGCGGGCGGTGCTGCGCGCACTAGCCGCCTGGCGGGAAGAACAAGCCATTCGCAATGATCGTCCGCGTCGCTGGATTCTACATGATGGTCCACTGCTGGATTTGGCCCGGCGGATGCCCGACGATCTGGAAGGGCTAACGCAGATTCACGGACTACCGCCGGGGACGCTGCGCCGACACGGTTCAGCCCTGTTAGAGTGCATCGCCGCCGTCCGCGCCGAACCGCCGGAACAGTGGCCGGGGTTGACAGCTACTGAAAAAATTGTTGGCTTTAATGGTCTTTCATCCTAAAATAATCTCCGTTCTCAGGAACCTACCGCCAGTTGGGCGGGAAGTAACGCTTGCCGAGAGGGCGTGAGACCTGGGGGAACATGCGG
>JAUPTV010000132.1 GCA_030917925.1 Pseudomonadota bacterium | reverse complement strand
GGATGATAATTTATATGGGGATATTAAATAATGAAGCCTGTTTTTCTGGATACGGCCTACGCTAAAGCGTTGAAATCAGAAAAAGATGATTTTCATGATCGAGCTTTAGCATTAGCTGACTATCTTGAAGAAAATCAAGTCCCTTTAGTTACCACCCGAAACGGTCAATTTCTATTTCAGTCGGATCAGGAGAAATCTCATGCTAATCGCTGTTGAAGGTATTTATGAGAATGGCGCAATTCGTTTATTGGAGCCGATGCCCGGTGTCATTCGGGGGCGGGTCGTGATTACGCTGTTGCCGGATCAGGAAAAAACGTCTGATACGCCAAGGAAAACGCTGCGCACGATGAATAGTGAGGAACGACGAGCTTATCAAATAGAAATGAAAAATCGCTGGAAAAATCAATTGAGTTCCAGTGAAGAGTTTGCTCAGGCTAAATCTGAGGAAATTGCACTTGAGAATCGTTATTGGAGCGAGTGAGATGAAAAAATCAATCTTGGTCCTGGATGCTTGTGTCGTTATTGCAGGTCAGTGTGGAGAAGTTGGCGCAGATTATCTCTTTAATCGGATTGGTAATGAGGGTGTCGATTCGGTTATTCATGCGATTAATGTATGCGAAATTTATTATGATAATTTGCGACGCAATCCAGATGCTAATTTAAATGATTTGCTGGATGAACTGGATCGATGGGAAGTCAGAGTAGAGCACACTATTGATAGTGATCTAATACATGTTGCTGGCGAACTGAAAGCCTATTGGCGGCGTATTTCGTTGGCTGATTGTATTGCTGTGGCTCTGGCTAAAACGCGAGGTGGTATTCTTTTGACGACAGACCATCATGAACTTGATCCCCTTGCTAAGCAAGGTATGCCCATAGAGTTCATTCGCTAAAAACTTTGGAGTAACTCTTTTGACCCTCTTCATTCGCCTGTTGGACGCGGAAAACAAGGCCGAAGCCATGGCCGAGGCGGTTGCGGCGGTGCGGGCAGGCCGTGCGGATCTTCGTGTTTTTGAGGTGAACCCGGAAGCGTTTGCACAGGTGCCGGGCAGTCCGTTTGCTTATTGGGTGAGTGAAGCCGTTCGTACTATGTTCCGTAAATTTAAACCAATTAGCGAAACAGTTTTCCTTGGAAAAGGACCTGATACTGGCGATGATTTTAGATTTTTGCGACTCTTTTGGGAAATTCCATCAATCGATATATGGGTAAATCATCCAAAAGGTGGGCAGTTTTCACGCTATTATTCAGACCCTCATTTAATGATTGATTGGCGTAATAATGGATTATATGTAGCACTTATTGGAAATATGAGAAATATCTCGTTTATACGGCGTCCAGGTATCACTTGGTCAAGGAGAACTTCTAGTGATTTATCGATTCGGTGTATGACAAAAGGTTGTGTTTTTTCTGATAAAGGGCCTGCTGGTTTTATTTTTGATGATGCCCATGATAAATTATTAGCTGTATTAGCTTTAGTTAATAGTCAAGCATTTGGATATATTGTTGCTATTCAACTCGCTGCCGCTGATGCTGCTGCCCGTTCCTACGAAGTCGGCGTCATCCAGCGCACTCCTCTACCTGAAATCTCCGACGCCATCCGCCAGCAACTCGCTGCTAAAGCTCGTCGCGCCTGGTCCATCCAGCGCGAACTCGACACCACGAACGAAACCAGCCACGCCTTCATCTTGCCTGCGCTATTACGCGCCCAGCTTGGAGGTTGGGACCCCGACGCCCTTAAGGCCGAACTGCAACACATTCAGGCCGAAATCGACGCCATCGCCTTCGATCTCTATGGGTTCAGCCCGGAAGATCGGGCAGCCGTGGCTGGTTTGAGCAACCTCGACCTCGATTTAGAAGCCAATGAAGACGAAGAATAACTACAGAAATTCATGGACAGTCAAAGCCTGATTCGACGCTTGGAACAAGAGGGTTGGGTAGGGGTCGGTGGCAAAGGCGATCACGCCAAATTCAAACATCCCACTCGACCAGGCCATGTCGTCATTCCACATCCCCGCAAGGACATGGCTATCGGCACTCTACGCAACATCTACCGGCAAGCTGGCTGGGAATGGAGGGACTAATGCTCTATCCGGTTTATATCCATTTGGGCGATGAAACCCATGCCCACGGCGTGACGATTCCTGACTTTCCGGGCTGCTTTTCAGCGGCGGATCGCTGGGAAGACTTGCCTGCCAACATTCAGGAAGCCATTGAAGTCTGGTGCGAAGGTGAAAACACCGCATTGCCTGCGCCGACGCCACTGGAACGCCTGGCCAAACAACCGGAATATCAGGATGGCGTCTGGATGCTGGTAGACATTGCCCTGGATACTGCCCATGGCCATTGACGCGATCACTCCCGACCTGGCCGATCTGCTGTCCTGGAGCGTCGGCGTGGCGTTTGGCCGTTTCGATCTGCGCCTCGCCACTGGCGAGCGGGACCTGCCCCCAGAACCGGATCCCTTCGATCCCCTGCCCGCCCGCAGTCCCGGGATGCGGCCCGACGATGCCCTCATCAAACCGATCCTGGTCGACGACCCCGGCCACCCGGATGACTTGACCACCGCCATCAACGCTATTCTCGACCAGGTGGGCTTCCCCATGGCCGCCAGCGACCTGCGCAACTGGCTGGCCCGCCCGTTCTTCGCCGGGCATCTGCCCCGCTATTCCAAGAGCCAACGCAAAGCCCCCCTCTACTGGCCACTGGCCCCGCCCAGCGGCCGCTACACCCTCTGGCTCTACTACCCCGCGCTCACCCGGGATACCTTCTACCGCGTACTTCAGGATTATGTGACCCCGAAGATTCAATACGAAGAGCGCCAGTTAGCCGATTTGACGCAACGCGCCGGCGGTAGTCCCACCCCCAGCCTGCGCAAGGATCTGGCTGCACAGGAAACCTTCGTGACCGAACTGCGCACGTTCCGCGACGACATCACCCGGATCGCGCCGCTGTGGAACCCCAACCTCAATGACGGCGTCATCATCAACAGCGCCCCGCTGTGGCGCCTGATCCCGCAACACAAAGCCTGGCAGAAAGAATGCCGCGCCTGCTGGAATCAACTGGCGGCAGGCGATGACGACTGGGCGCATTGGGCGATGCACCTGTGGCCGGAGCGCGTCGTCGCTAAATGCGCTGAAGATCGCAGTTTAGCCATTGCCCACGGGCTGGAGGACGTTCTCTGGGAGAAAAACGCCAGCGGCAAAGCGCAACCCCGCGACCTGGAACCCGCGACCCTCACCGCCCTGATCGCAGAACGCACCTCGCCTGCCGTCCAGGATGCCTTGCAGACCCTGCTGGATCTGCCTGCCGCGCCCGCTGCCCGCCCCAGTCGCAAGAAAACCACCCAACCACCGGTAGACAGTGCCGAACCGCGACCCACGCGGGGGCGCCGTAAAGCGAAGCAGCAGTCCGACCTGGCATTCACGGGTCAGACGCCCCAACCCGATCATCCCAGTCCTTAAAACTCCCAAAATCATGCACGCCCTGCACCTTGCCTTGAGTCAAAACCTTGCGGATAAACTGCATAAACGCCGGGTGGTGGTGGTTTATGATCCCCGCGCCGAGTTCCTGCCGTTCTTCGATCAGGAACTGCCGCGCCTGGACGTGGACGCTACCGAGGTCGCCCGCGTCCAGTTGGGCGAGCAGATCGTTTACCTGGCCCGATATACCGGGTCCTTTTTCGCCCTGCGCACCGCCGTGGAACCCCTGGTTAGCCAGGACCGGCCCGAACTTGTGCTGCTCTACATCCCCGGCCTCGCCCCGGCAAAGTTTTCGATCCTGATGGAACTGGAATTGGGCGGTTGCCGCTATGAACCGCAGCTTAAACGACTGGCCCGTAACGTCCTGCGCGAACATTTCACCGATGGCCAGATTGACGAAGTGCTGCAACGCGAGGGTGTCGGCTATGCCGACCTCGTCGCCCTGCTCCGCCAGCACGAAGCCGGGCAATCCGCCTCGATCTTGCGCACCCTGTTTGCAGACGCCGCCAGCGAACCGCTGTTGACCGCTTGGCTAACGGATGACACCCCGGACGCCGCGATCGTCGAGCGCGCCGCGGTCCCGGAGCTATTCGCCCTGATCGACACTCGGCTGGGCCTGAAACTGCCGGATCACCTGCCGCTGGCCGACGCCCGGCGTAAAACCTGGCGTTATGTGTTGATCGGCGAATTCCGCGCTGATCTGAACGGTGAACCCCCGGCCTCGATCAGCCAGATTCCCGCACCGACCACCAAAGAGCAGTTAACCCGCCTGCACACCATCACCTGCGCCTTGCGCCGCGATCACCCGGATGCCTATATCGCCGCTGCTGACCAGGTCGAAACCGCCTGGCGCTTGGCCGAAGCGCCCATTGAACCGCGTCACCTGGGCAAAATCGATACCTTCCGCTTTGAGGAACGCCGCCTGCTCACTCATGCCGGCCAACTGATCGCCATTCGCCAGTACCGTCCAGCGCTGGACATCGTCGCCGACCGCCGCCGTAGCTTCTGGTTGGACCGGGATGTGCAGCGTCAAATGCAATGGGAAGTCTGTCGCCTGATAGCCGAACTGGGTTGGGCCATGGAACAGTTACGCCCCG
>JAUPTV010000131.1 GCA_030917925.1 Pseudomonadota bacterium | reverse complement strand
GCTGTTCTTCACCTTCGCCAACCCCTTCCTCGGCCCGGTGACGCAGGCGCTGATCAAGTGATCCATCCGGATCATTCCGAACTGCCAACCCGTGTACCTGAGGAGGTATCCGCGTGAACTTCAATGCCACCCTCATTGGGCAGATGATCACGTTTGGCCTTCTGGTGCTCTTCACTATGAAGTATGTGTGGCCGCCGATTATGCAGGCCATGCAAGACCGCCAGAAGCGTATCGCTGATGGCCTGGCGTCCGCGGAGCGCGGCGTTCGTGAGCAGGAACTGGCCAAAGCCAAGGCCACCCAAATGCTCAAGGAAGCCAAGCAACAAGCCGCTGAAATCGTCGCCCAGGCCCATAAGCGCGCCAACGAAGTCATCGAGCAATCGAAACTGGACGCCCGCACCGAGGGCGACCGCCAGCTCATCGCCGCCAAGGCGGATATCGAGCAGGAGGTCAACCGCGCCCGCGAGCAACTCCGGAACCAAGTGGTCACTCTCGCCGTCGCCGGCGCCAGCAAGATTCTCAAGCGCGAGGTCGACGAAGCGGCAAATGCCGCCCTGCTGGATGACCTGGTCGCTCAGCTCTAACCACACGGACCACGCCAATGGCTGAAACCACAACCGTCGTCCGACCCGCCGCCGCCGCTCGGCCCTATGCCCGTGCTGCGTTTGAAGATGCGCAGGCGGCGAACCTGCTGCCGCTCTGGTCCGAACTGTTGCAGGCTGCTGCTGCTATTGCAGCAAACTCGGTCATGCAGCGGCTGCTGGGACCGTGGAATCCTGCGCTGCGCGGCGATCAGAAAGCCGAGCTGGTCGCGGGACTGTGCCGCGATCTACGCGGCGGTGCGGAAGTACCGGAGGTGTTTACCACCTTCCTGAAGATGCTGGCCGAATTCCATCGCCTGCATCAGCTTCCGGGGATCGCCGTCCTGTTCGAACGGTTGCGTGCGGAGGCTGAAAGCACCCTCCACGCGCAACTCATCAGCGCCGCTGCCGTCACTGACATCCAGCGCAACCACGTCATCGAGGCGCTCAAGGTGAAGTTCCGGCGCAATGTCGATCTGGACTGCAAGACGGATGAATCGCTGATTGCCGGCGCTGTCATTCGGGTCGGCGATCTGGTGATCGACGGTTCGGCGCGCGGTCGGCTGGACAAACTCGCCACGGCCTTAAGCCTGTAAGGGGAATACCGTTTTATGCAACTGAAACCATCCGAAATCAGCGATCTGATTCGGCAACGCCTGCAGAGCTATGAGGCGACCGCCGAAGCGCGCACGGAAGGCACCATCGTCAGCCTGGCTGATGGCATCGCCCGGATTTATGGTCTGGACAACGCGATGCAGGGTGAAATGATCGAGTTCCCGTCACCACGGGAAGGCGATCCGGTCACCTATGGTCTGGCCATGAACCTGGAGCGTGACTCCGTCGGCACGGTGATTCTGGGCGACTATGAGCACCTGGCCGAAGGCGATAAAGCGCTCTGCACCGGACGCATTCTGGAAGTGCCGGTCGGCGAGGCTTTGCTGGGTCGCGTGGTCAACGCCCTGGGTCAGCCGATTGACGGCAAAGGCCCCATCCATACGACGATCAGTTCGCCTATCGAAGTCATCGCTCCCGGCGTGATTGAGCGCCAGTCCGTGAGTCAGCCGGTGCAGACTGGGCTGAAGGCCATTGACGCCATGGTGCCGATTGGTCGTGGTCAGCGCGAATTGATCATTGGCGACCGCCAGACCGGCAAGACCGCCGTAGCGATTGACGCGATCATCAATCAGAAAGGCACCGGCGTTAAGTGCATCTACGTTGCAATCGGGCAGAAAAACTCGTCGATTGCCAACGTGGTGCGCAAACTGGAAGAACACAACGCGATGGATCACACCATCGTCGTAGCCGCCAGTGCGTCGGAATCCGCAGCGATGCTGTACACCGCTCCGTATTCCGGTTGCGCCATGGGCGAATACTTCCGTGACCGTGGCCAGGATGCGCTGATCGTTTATGACGATCTGTCCAAGCAGGCCGTCGCTTATCGCCAAGTGTCCCTGCTGCTGCGCCGCCCGCCAGGCCGTGAAGCCTTCCCCGGCGACGTGTTCTATCTGCATTCCCGCTTGCTGGAGCGCGCCTCCCGCATCAATGCGGATGAGGTGGAACGTCTGACCAACGGCGCGGTGAAAGGCCAGACCGGTTCGTTGACCGCGTTGCCGATCATCGAGACCCAGGCCGGCGACGTGTCCGCGTTCGTGCCGACCAACGTGATTTCGATCACCGACGGCCAGATCTTCCTGGAAACTGACCTGTTCAATGCCGGTATCCGGCCCGCCATCAATCCTGGCTTGTCCGTATCCCGCGTCGGCGGCGCTGCCCAGACCAAGATCATCAAGAAGCTTGGCGGCGGTATCCGGTTGGCGCTGGCGCAGTACCGTGAACTAGCGGCGTTCGCCCAGTTTGCGTCCGACCTTGACGAAGCCACCCGCAAGCAACTGGAACGCGGCCAGCGGGCGACCGAGTTGATGAAGCAGAAGCAGTACTCGCCGATGTCGGTGGCTGATATGGGAATTTCCCTGTTCGCCGTTGATCGGGGCTACCTGGACGACGTACCGCTCAACAAGATCGGCGACTTTGAAGCCGGGTTGCTGGCGTTCTCGCGGTCCAACCACGCGGCATTGGTCGATAAGATCAATGAGAAAGGCGACTACAACGATGAAATCGAAAGCGGCATGAAGAAAGCCGTGGAAGAGTTCAAGGCCCACTTCATCTAAACGGGTGCAGCATGGCAGGCGCTAAAGAGATACGCACCAAAATCAAGAGTATCAAAAGTACTCAGAAGATCACCAAGGCCATGGAAATGGTGGCGGCGAGCAAGATGCGCAAGGCGCAGGAACGCATGCGAGCGGCCCGGCCTTATGCCGCCAAGATCCGCAACGTCATCTCGCACCTGTCCCATGCCCACACCGAGTATCGCAGTCCGGGCCTGGTGGAGCGCGAAGTCAAGCGGGTCGGTCTGATCGTCATCTCGACCGACCGGGGTTTGTGTGGCGGCTTGAACACCAATCTGTTCAAGGCCACCATCCAGGCCATGCAGCAATGGCGGACCAGCGGTGTTGAAGTCGATGTTTGCACCGTTGGCACCAAGGCGTTCCAGTTCTTTCGGCGGTTGCGGGGCAATATTGTCGCCCATGTCTCCCACTTGGGCGACTCGCCCCGTTTCGAGGATGTACTCGGACCGGTCAAGGTCATGGCCGATGCGTTCCAGGAAGGGCGGGTCGATGCGCTCTACCTGGTGTATAACGAGTTCGTCAACACCATGAGCCAGAAGCCCAAGATCGAACGGCTGGTGCCGATCACCGCTGAGGTGAAAGACGCCGCCCCCGTTCATCGCTGGGACTATATCTACGAACCTGATCCCAAGGAACTCATCGAGCTGCTACTGCGGCGTTATGGCGAGTCCGTGGTGTATCAGGCTCTGGTGGAGAACGTCGCCTGCGAGATGGCCTCGCGCATGGTCGCCATGAAGAGCGCTACCGATAATGCGGGCACGCTGATCGATGAGTTGCAACTGATCTACAACAAGGCCCGGCAGGCGTCGATTACTCAGGAACTCGCTGAGATCGTAGGTGGCGCCGCGGCGGTATAGGGTCGCAGCGAACGTCCGTCCCAGCCGGGGCGGACGTACGGTGAAACAAGTTTAAGAGGAACCCAAGCTAATGAGTTCTGGCAATATTGTGCAAATCATCGGTGCGGTGGTGGACGTTGAGTTCCCCCGTGGGGCGGTGCCCAAGATTTACGACGCGCTGCGCCTCGATGAAAACGGTTTGATTCTGGAAGTCCAGCAGCAGTTGGGCGATGGCGTGGTGCGCACCATTGCGATGGGGGCGTCAGAAGGCCTCAAGCGCAACATGGTCGTGTCCAATACCGGCGCACCCATTTCGGTGCCGGTTGGCACTGCGACCCTGGGCCGGATTATGAACGTGCTAGGGATGCCGATTGACCATAAAGGTCCAGTCGAGGCGGTAACCTATCGCGCCATCCATCAGCCCGCGCCCAGCTATGAAGATCAGTCGGGTGCGACCGAACTGCTGGAAACCGGCATCAAGGTCATTGATCTGCTCTGCCCGTTCGCCAAGGGCGGCAAAGTCGGCCTGTTCGGCGGTGCCGGCGTGGGCAAGACCGTCAACATGATGGAATTGATTCGCAACATCGCCATCGAGCACTCCGGTTATTCCGTATTCGCCGGCGTCGGTGAGCGGACCCGCGAGGGCAACGACTTTTATCATGAAATGAAGGACTCCAACGTTCTCGATAAGGTGGCGCTGGTCTATGGCCAGATGAACGAGCCGCCGGGTAACCGGTTGCGCGTGGCGCTGACCGGGTTAAGCATCGCCGAGAACTTCCGCGACGAAGGCCGCGATGTGTTGCTGTTCGTCGATAACATCTACCGTTACACCCTAGCCGGCACCGAGTGTTCGGCGCTGCTGGGCCGGATGCCGTCCGCGGTGGGTTATCAGCCAACTTTGGCGGAGGAAATGGGCGTTCTGCAGGAGCGCATCACCTCGACCAAGACCGGTTCCATTACCTCCATCCAGGCGGTGTATGTGCCTGCTGACGACTTGACTGACCCGTCGCCGGCGACCACCTTCGCCCACTTGGACGCCACGGTGGTTTTGTCCCGCCAGATCGCCGAACTGGGTATCTACCCGGCAGTCGATCCGCTGGATTCCACCTCCCGGCAGCTTGATCCGCTGGTTGTTGGCCAGGATCACTACGACACCGCCCGGTCCGTCCAGAGTACGCTGCAACGGTACAAGGAACTGAAGGACATCATCGCCATTCTGGGCATGGATGAACTGTCCGAGGAAGACAAACTGGTCGTCGCCCGCGCTCGCAAGATCCAGCGCTTCCTGTCGCAACCGTTCTTTGTGGCTGAAGTGTTCACCGGTTCGCCGGGTAAATACGTTTCGCTCAAGGATACGATTTCCGCGTTCAAGGGCATTGTGGCCGGCGAGTACGATCATCTGCCCGAGCAGGCGTTCTACATGGTCGGCTCGATTGACGAGGCCGTGGAAAAGGCTACCAAGCTGTAATGGCCAGCGGTTCCGTGCGTAGCGGGGCCGCATTCCACAGCTAACCGACCAGGAGAGGTGCCATGGGCATGACATTGCATGTCGATATTGTCAGCGCGGAAAAAGAGCTGTTTTCCGGCGCTGCGGAGATGGTGACTGCGCCGGGTGAAATGGGCGAACTCGGCATTTTACCCCGGCATAGCCAGTTGCTGACCCGGCTGAAACCCGGTCAGGTTCGGGTGAAGTTACTGGGGGGTGAGGAGCAACTGTTCTATGTATCTGGCGGAATGTTGGAGGTGCAACCGCACGTCGTAACGATTCTGTCCGATACCGCCGAACGGGCGCGGGATCTGGATGAAGCGGCGGCACAATCCGCCAAGCAGCGCGCTGAACAGATCATTGCCGATCACCGCAGTGAGTTTGAATTCGCCCGGGCCAAGGCTGAACTGGCCGAGGCGATTGCCCAGTTGCAAACGATTGAGAGATTGCGCAGAGTACGCAAATCCGGCTAATCAAGCCTAATAATAATAAGATTCTCGACCCCGCTAGGCCGCAGCTTAAACTGCGGCCTTTTTATTGGTTGTCCGGCGGCATTCGGTACAATAAGCCATTTTTCCGGGAGGCGTACCCATGCAGCAACTTTCAGTGGTGATTCTGGCCGCCGGCCAGGGCAAGCGGATGGTTTCGGAGCGACCCAAGGTTTTGCATCCACTAGGCGGACGGCCCTTGTTGGCGCATGTCCTGAACGCGGCCTGTGCCCTTGAAGCGGCGGTCCGCGTGGTCGTGTATGGTCATGGCGGCGGGGCGGTCAAAGCTGCTTTCGCCAGCGAGTCGGGCGTGTTGTGGGTGGAACAGGCTGAACAATTGGGAACCGGGCACGCGGTAGCACAAGCCTTGTCAGTGCTGGAGGATACTGGAGTTACTCTGGTGTTGTATGGCGATGTGCCGCTGATTCAGCCGGAAACGTTGCAACCGCTGGTGAATGCAGCGCGACAGGGCCAATTGGCGCTGCTGACCGTTGAATTGACCGATCCTTCCGGCTACGGGCGCATCGTCCGCGACGATCAGGGCCGGGTGCAACGCATTGTCGAGGAGAAGGACGCGACACTTTCCGAGCGCTGCTTGACGGAGATCAATACCGGAATTTTGGCGGTCTCCACGGCGAAACTGCGTAACTGGATCGCCGGGTTGACCAACGCAAATGCCCAGGGCGAGTATTATCTGACCGATATCATCGCTTCGGCAGTGCGCGATGGCGTACCGGTTGAACCGTTGACCGTTGCGGAACCGCTGGAAGTGCAGGGTGTGAATAATCGTCAGCAATTGGCTCAACTGGAACGGTTTTACCAAGCGCGGCAGGCCGAAACCCTGATGCGCAACGGGGCAACCCTGCTGGACCCGGCGCGGGTAGACGTGCGCGGCGTACTCAGCACCGGCCAGGATGTGGTGATTGATGTTAATGTGGTGTTTGAAGGCGTGGTGCGGCTGGGCGACCGGGTGACCATTGGGCCATTCTGCGTGTTGAAGGATGCCGTGATTGGCGATGATGTCGAGATTCTCTCGCATTGCCGGATTGAAGGCGCGGAAGTGGGGCCGGGGGCGCACATTGGCCCCTTTGCCCGCCTGCGACCCGATACCCGCCTGGCGGCTGGCGTGCATATCGGCAACTTCGTTGAGACCAAGAAGACCACGATTGGCCCTGGCTCCAAGGTCAACCATCTCACCTATCTGGGCGATGCCGAAGTCGGTGCGGAGGTGAATGTCGGGGCCGGAACGATTACCTGTAATTATGACGGGGCCAACAAGCACAAGACGGTGATTGCCGATGGCGCGTTTATCGGTTCCAACAGTTCACTGGTGGCGCCGGTGCGCATCGGCAAGGGTGCGACGATTGGCGCGGGTTCCTCGGTCAGTCGCAGCGTCCCGGACGGTAGCCTGTGCCTGACCCGCGCCCAGCGCAAGGAAGTGGCGAACTGGGAGCGTCCGGTCAAACCGAAAAAGCTTTGAAAATCGCTACTGTTCAACTTTCAACCTTTAACTTTTAGCCGTTAGCCTCCCCAACATGGTCAAAACCCGCTTTGCCCCCAGTCCTACGGGGTATTTACACATCGGCGGCGCACGCACTGCGCTGTTTTCCTGGCTGTATGCCCGTCGGCATGGCGGTCCTTTCGTGCTGCGTATCGAAGACACGGATTTGGAACGTTCCACCCCGGAGGCGGTGAACGCCATTCTGGAAGGCATGAACTGGCTGGGGCTGGATTACGACGAAGGGCCGTTCTACCAGACCCAGCGCTTTGACCGTTACCGTGAGGTGCTGCAAGAGTTGTTGCGCGAGGGCCGGGCCTATTACTGCTATTGCACCAGGGAGGAATTGGAGGCGTTGCGCGGCGAGCAGATGCTGCGCAAGGAAAAGCCGCGTTATGACGGGCGCTACCGAGATCATCAGGGGCCACCGCGTGAGGGGGTCGAGCCGGTTGTGCGCTTCAAGAATCCCCAGGAAGGCGAGGTGGTGGTCGAGGACCTGATTCGCGGCAATATCGTGTTCCAGAATACCGAACTGGATGATCTGATTATCGCCCGTGCGGATGGGACGCCGACCTACAATTTCTGCGTGGTGGTGGATGACATGGATATGGGCATTACGCATGTGGTGCGCGGCGATGACCATATCAACAATACCCCCCGGCAGATCAATATCCTCCGGGCGCTGGGGGCACCGATTCCCCTGTATGGTCATGTGCCGATGATTCTGGCACCGGATGGGCAGAAGCTGTCGAAGCGATATGGCGCGGCCAGTGTCATGGAATACCGCGATATGGGCTATCTGCCCGAGGCGGTGTTGAATTATCTGGTGCGGCTGGGGTGGTCGCATGGCGATCAGGAGATTTTCTCGCTGGATGAAATGATTGAACTGTTTGATCTCACCGGCTGCAACAAAGCACCCTCCGCGATCAATCCGTCCAAACTGATCTGGCTGAACAAGCATTATCTGAAAACCCTTGATCCGGTGCATGTCGCCCGGCATTTGAGTTGGCATATCGGTCAATTAGGCATCGATCCCAGTACCGGGCCGCATTTGCCGGAGGTGGTGAAGGCGTTCGCCGAGCGTTCCGACACGCTGAAGGATATGGCGCAAGCGGCGGTGTTCCTGTATCGCGATTTTGCCGACTACGATTCGAAGGCCGCGAACAAGAATCTCACTGTCGCGGCTGAAGCGCCATTACGGCAACTGCGGGAGGCGCTGGCGGCATTGCCGGAATGGCGGGCAGCGCCGATTCATGAGGCGGTGAAGGGCGTCGCAGAAGCCACTGGACTGGCGCTGGGTAAGGTAGCGCAACCCTTGCGAGTCGCGGTGTCCGGTACGGCAGTGTCGCCGCCGATTGATGTGACGCTGGAATTGTTGGGCCGAGCGCGGACGCTGGCGCGGATTGAGAAGGCGCTGGTGTATATTGGCGGGCCATCCTGAAAATTAGAGGTTGACGAACCCCGGGTATTTTTCTAGAATGCTTTTCTTTGGTGAACGGGGCCATAGCTCAGTTGGGAGAGCGCCTGCATGGCATGCAGGAGGTCGTCGGTTCGATCCCGTCTGGCTCCACCAACCTTAGCCGTCGCTTAAGACGGTTTGTTTTTTTCTCATACCTACGTCCCCATCGTCTAGAGGCCTAGGACATCGCCCTTTCACGGCGATAACAGGGGTTCGAATCCCCTTGGGGACGCCACGTTTAGGGTACCATCCTGCATTTAGTGGGATGCTCGCCCGGTAGTCAATTTGGCAGTGCGCGGTTTTTAGGTCGAGCTGTGCAGCAGATTTTTCCACTGTGTCCGGGGCGTCTCATCCAGATTCACCGCCAGTGTCGATAGCACTGCAGCCACTCGCTCCTCCGTCAACGCTTTCAGCATCGCTTGCTTGCGTCTGTTCCCTTTCCAAGCGGGTAATCCCGCTTGCAGACTGTTTCGCCGCCCTTCCAGTTCGTTAGATCTTGCGCAGCGCCGTATCAGCCACCAGTTGTAGTGCCATATCCATGGCTCGAGAGATTTGATGGGGATGTCCCGCATACGCCGTGGTAGATCGCCTTCGTTTAGCCAGGTTGGGCTTGAAACCGACGCCGGTCCAAAGGGTGGGGAGAGTGGGTATGGGGTTGCCTGGTCTTTTTTCATCAAGTAATTGCCGCACTACATCATATCTTTATCAACGTAGTGGTCAGTGTAAGATGATGATCGTGTCGGTTCCAGGCTAATCGGGTCAAAATCTCTCCCCATTAATGCAATTTCCCCGAGATCATCAGGATTATATGAACGATCTGTTCTTTGTGCGCATGGTGTTGTCGTGAGCAGCCAGGGTGACGGTGACGACGGACAGGCGATCAGCAATGGCGTTGAGCAGGGTCCGCAAGTCCAGTGCCGCCGATTGCACTTTTTTATCATAAAAGTCATAGCACTGCTGAAGGGAATGGTTAGTCAGGACAGGGCGGGCGTCGATGAGACCCTGAAACACGATGCGGTCCGTTTGCAACAGGCGCAATTTGTAATAGCCTTCGCCCGTTTGGAATTTGTTGACTAGGAGTGTTCCCTGAATTTCGGTAGCTAAACCAGCGTTTTCCGCCTGACGGGCGTGGTCACGCAATACCGTCAACAGGATGAGTAGGGTGGCGAGTCGCTGCTGGCCGTCGATGATGACAAACTGGGTCAAGCTGCCGGGGGTCGGGGGGGCGGGAATGACGACAACGGATCCTAAAAAATGGGTGTGCTGGGCACTGGGTTCTTCCAAGAGTTCGAGGAGGTCGTTCCAGAGCCGTTCCCAAGAGGGTTTTTCCCAGACATAGAAGCGCTGAAAGAGGGGAATAATGTATTGCTGTATATTGGATTCAAGCAGTTTACGAAGGTTGCTCTCGTGCGCTTCCATTAAGGGTTCCTAGCGTTGGTGCTTTTGTTTTTTTTATTGTGGTCAACCTCGCCGGAAAATCAACCGGTTCTGCTGCAATTTTGCAGGGTCTGTGACGTTGCCAGATCAGATTGCAGGCACGTTGCAGCGTTCCTGTTTGTCGCCAGTCCCTGGCGAGGGGGGGCGGGGGTGTCTTCTAATACGCCGTTACTGCGCTCCGGCGTCCATGGACCTTGCGGTCAGGGATTTCTATAACAAACACCGTGCCAAAAGACGGGTTTCAGGTGGGCGGGCTGAAAATAAAGGGTTAGGGCTGGTGGGATCGTTGATTTTTCAGACGATTCAGGCAGTGCTGGCGATACGGTCGGGTTGGCCCCAAGGGGGATCAGGGCGGGAAAAGGGTGGGGCAAGCAGGGCAATGTTTCATTTTGAAACGTTGCTCGTTTCACGGTGTTTCAATTTAAAACTTAGCCAGCCGGTTGGCTAACTCAGTGAGTATCAGCGGTGTTATTGATCCCATCAGTAACGCTATACTCCCGCATCGCCAAACAACGCCAGCGATTCCAGGCAACGGCGGCGATGCGCCTCGCCCTGTCCTGGCGGAATCAGCGTTCCCGGCAACCGCAGACCGTAGCGGCGACCTTCATTTTCCGCCTTCAACACCCACTGACAGAGCTGCGCCAGGCGCGTTTCAACCGGATCATCGCCCAGCAGCGCCCAATCCAGCCACAATTCCGGGCGCGCCTGATCGGTGAAGCGCTTGACCAGCAACTGTTCACTGCGTCCCGCCGCTTTCCAGGCAATCCGGCGCGGCGAATCACCCGGCGCGTAAGGCCGAAATCCAGCATAGTCCTCACTGCCCGGCCCCTGCTCATGGAGGCCGCCGCCGGAACTGGACGGCAAGGCGGACGGTAGCGGTCGCGAGCCACGCGGGGCCGGATAGACCAAACTGGCGGACATAAACTCCACCCAGCTCCACGACTGCAACAGCCCCAGTGGAAACCGGGTCAACACGCGGATGCGGCCAGGCCGCAACCAGCCACGTCGTTCAGCGGGAAGGGTAAGGGTAGCCACGGCAGCGCCGGAAGCGGGCAAATCAAGGTATTGGGGTGGCTGATCCTGCCATTGCAGGCCAATGCCATAACGCGGTTTAGGATCGGGATTTTCCAGCCGGAACTGAAAGCGCGCCTCCTGACCGACGAAGGTCGGCTCGGCGCTGCCGGGATGGACGACCAGGCCCAATAACGTGTCGTGCGCCTGCCACATGCTGTTGTGCGCCACAGCAACCAGCAGGAAGGTGAAAGCGAACCCCATGCTGTTGCTGTAGTTGATCGACCAGAGAAACAGCACGGCCAGCAGCGCAGCGAAGGCATAGCCGTAACGGGTAGGCAGGATATAGACGCGCCGCCGCTCCAGACGCACCGGCTTGGTGGCCGGATGCTGAGCGCGCGTGACCCAGGCTTCGAAGCGTGGACGCCACGTCTTGAACATGCGCACCGACTTCAGGCAGGCAGCGCCACCGCGTTGAGCAATTGCCCAACCAGCGCCGAGGGGGACTGCTCCAGGTTATCGTCGCCAGGATGGAGCCGATGGCCAACGACCACCGGTAGCACGGTTTGCACATCCTCCGGCAACACCTGTTGACGCCGGTGCAACAGCGCCCAGGCGCGCGCCGCCCGCAGCAATCCCAGACCCGCCCGTGGCGACAAACCGCCCCGGAAGTGGTTGGAATGACGTGAGAAAGCCAGTAGCGCCTGCACATAATCCAATAACGGCGGTGCCGCGTGAACGCCAGCAACCAGCGCCTGCGCGTCCTGCAATTGCGCTGGGGTCATACTCACCGGCAACCGCGCCAGCACCTCGCGGCGATCCTCGCCCTCCAGCAATAACCGTTCCGCCTGGACATTGGGATAGCCCAGTTCAATGCGCATCAGAAAGCGGTCGAGTTGCGATTCCGGCAGGGGGAACGTGCCGATCTGATAGGCAGGATTCTGGGTAGCGATGACGAAAAACGGCTTGGGCAACTCACGGCTTTCACCTTCGATGGTCACCTGCCCCTCTTCCATCGCCTCCAGCAGAGCGCTCTGCGTCTTAGGCGTGGCGCGGTTGATCTCGTCGGCCAGGATCAGTTGGGCGAAAATCGGTCCCGGATGGAAGACGAAGGTCTCGCGCTGGCGTTCATACACTGCCGCGCCGAGAATGTCCGCCGGTAACAGATCGCTGGTGAACTGGATGCGCTGATAGTGCAACCCCAGGCAACGGGCCAGGGCGTGGGCCAGGGTGGTTTTCCCCATGCCCGGTAAATCCTCAATCAACAAATGACCCCGCGCCAGCAGACAGGCCAGTGCCAGACGGATGGCGCGTTCCTTGCCGAGGATGGTAGTGCTGACCTGCTGGATCGTCAGGTCCAGCGACGCTTCAAGCGGTGTCAGCACGTTAATCCTGCCGGCGCAAATCGCGCTTGAATCGTTTGAAATTTTCCACATAGCGGCCGGCGGTCCCGCGCAGGTTCTCAATCTCCTGCTCGGTCAGGGTGCGCACGACTTTACCCGGCGACCCCATGACCAGCGAACCGTCCGGGATCACCTTGCCTTCGGGAATCAGGCTGTTCGCGCCGATCAGGCAGTTTTTGCCAATCACTGCCCGGTTCATAATCAGGCTTTTGATGCCGATCAGGCTGTTATCGCCGATGATGCAGCCGTGCAGCATGGCCAGATGGCCGACGGTGACGTCACGGCCAATGGTCAGCAAAATGCCGGGATCGGTATGCAGCACCGCGCCGTCCTGGACGTTGGAATTCTCACCGATGGTGATCACATCGTTATCGCCCCGGGCGACAACGTTGAACCAGATGCTGGCGTTTTGTTTGAGGACCACCGAGCCGATCACCGTCGCATTGTCGGCGATGAACCAGTCATCGCCATGGCATTCGACTCTGCGGTCGCCGAGGGAATAAATCACCGGTTCCTCCTTCTGTGGTTTATGGAACCCTCTCCCTCAGAGGGAGAGGGGCGTTCTGGTCAGCCGGTTACTTGGTCTTGGCTTCCAGAGCGGCGACTGGCGTCTCGTCATAAACGCCTGCACCGACGGCATACGCACCGGCGGGCAGCGCATAGCTAACCTTGCGGAAATTCCCCTCAGCGCCGGGTTTGGTCCACATATACTCGACCCAGCCGCCATTTGGTCCCTTGGCAGCAGCGGCGCAAAGCGGCATACCGACATCCTTGCCGTCTTTACCCTTGAGGTCGGCCAGTTTCATGCCCTTGACCTTCTCGCTGGGATGCGCGGCCATCACACCGGCTTTGCAATCCATCACAAATACATAGGTGTCCTTCCAGGCCCACTTGCCCTTGGGATCGTTGAAAGCGGCCAGCGAGGCATCGCCACCGGCAGCAACAGCAGCAGCGGCTTCCTTAACCTTGCCCACGACTTCATCAGCCGTTGCCGCGTCGGCGGCCCAAGCGCCAGCAGATAAACCTATCGTGCACATCGCCGCTACGCCGGCCAACAGTGTCTTGTTCATCAATAATCTCCTTTGGTCTCGTTATTTGGATTCAGGTTACGCCGCCATGGAAAGGCCGCGTTCCTAAACTGTAGACGCGGAATCGCGGATGGGCAAGGCTGATCAGGCAATAAAACGGCATACCTGGCGCACCCATATCTCACACCTCTGCCAGATTCCCTTTCTCCTCCAGCCAGGTTTTGCGATCCCCGGCTCGCTTTTTCATCAGCAGCATGTCCATCAATGTCAGCGTATCGTCATCATCCGCCAAGGTTAGTTGCACCAACCGGCGTGTCGTCGGGTCCATGGTCGTTTCCCGCAGTTGCAGGGGATTCATCTCGCCCAGCCCCTTGAAGCGGGTGACGCTGATTTTGCCTTTCTTTTTCTCAGCAGCAATGCGGTCAAGAATGCCCTGTTTCTCCGGTTCATCCAGGGCGTAAAACACCTCCTTGCCGACATCGATCCGAAACAGCGGCGGCATGGCGACATGCACATGCCCGGCTTTCACCAGGGGCCGAAAATGCTTGACGAACAGCGCACAGAGCAGCGTGGCGATGTGCAGCCCGTCGGAATCGGCGTCAGCGAGAATACAGACTTTGCCATAACGCAATCCCTGTATCTCCTCAGCACCCGGATCAACGCCGAGCGCCACCGCGATGTCATGGACTTCCTGCGAGGACATCACTTCGGAAGAATCCACTTCCCAGGTGTTGAGAATCTTGCCGCGTAAGGGCATCACCGCCTGAAATTCCCGACTGCGGGCTTGCTTGGCGGAGCCGCCGGCAGAATCGCCTTCCACCAGAAATAGCTCAGTGCGGTTCAAATCCTGCGCCGTGCAATCGGCCAGCTTGCCGGGTAGCGCCGGGCCACTGGTAATCTGTTTGCGCACCACCTTGCGGCTCGCCCTCAACCGTTTCTGCGCGTTGGCCAGCGCCAACTGGGCAATCCGCTCGCCAGTCTCCGGATGCTGGTTCAGCCATAAACTCAGCGTATCTTTAACGACCCCCGCGACAAAAACCGCGCATTCCCGCGAAGACAGCCGTTCCTTGGTCTGGCCGGAAAACTGGGGGTCCTGCAACTTCACTGACAGGATGTAGCAGCAACCGTCCCAGACATCCTCCGGGGCGATGCGCAGACCGCGCGGCGTCAGGTTGCGAAAATCGCAGAACTCGCGCACGGCGTCGGTCAATCCACCGCGCAAGCCGTTGACATGGGTGCCGCCCTGGGCGGTCGGAATTAGGTTGACATAGCTTTCCGTCACCGCCTCGCCGCCCTCCGGCAACCAGGCCAGCGCCCAGTCGGCGGCTTCCCGCTGTCCCTTAACGTGGCCGATAAAGGGCGGATCAGGCAACAGCGCAGTTTGCCCCAGCGCCTCACGCAGATAATCGGTCAGGCCATCCTGGTAATGCCACAGCGTCTGTTCGCCCGTGGCTTCATCGGTAAAGCGGACCTTCAGCCCCGGACACAGCACCGCTTTGGCACGCAGGACATGGTGGAGCCGGGGAATCGAGAATTTCGGCGCATCAAAGTAGCGCGGGTCCGGCCAGAAACGCACCGTCGTTCCGGTCGCCCGGCGTGGCGCGTTGCCGATCTCCTGAAGTTCCGAAGTCTTGTCGCCGCTGGCAAAGGTCATCCCGTATTCCTTGCCATTGCGTTTGACCCGAACCTCAAGGCGGGCTGATAGCGCGTTGACCACCGAGACGCCGACGCCGTGCAAACCGCCGGAGAACTGGTAGCTGCGGTCGGAAAACTTGCCGCCCGCGTGGAGGCGGGTCAGGATCAGTTCAACGCCGGGAATGCCTTCTTCAGGATGGATATCAACCGGCATCCCGCGCCCATCGTCTTCGACGGATAGCGAACCATCCGCGTACAGAATGACGGTGATCGTCGTCGCGTGACCGGCGATAGCTTCATCAACGCTGTTGTCGATGACTTCCTGTGCCAGGTGATTGGGCCGGGTGGTGTCGGTGTACATACCCGGACGCTTGCGCACCGGGTCCAGGCCGCTGAGGACTTCAATAGCGGCGGCGTTGTAATTGTCAGCGTTCATGGATTTTCAAGCACGTTATCGTCTTCAAACCAATTTTCTATTGGCAACCCCTGAAAGTTCGCAAAATCGGTTACATTACGCGTCACCAGTACGCAATCGTTGACGGCGGCAATCGCTGCGATCTGCGAATCCGGATAGGAAGGCCGCTTGCCGATTTGCCGAAGGCGCACGCACTCAGTGGCTTGCCAGTGGGCGGCCTGCTCTTCGAAAGCGAGGATCGGCAGGGCTGGGCGGATGCAGCGAAAAAGGTAATCTTCAATCTGATCGCGACGCTTCCCCGCAGGCAGCAAAAACATACCATAGAGCAGTTCTTGCCAGGTTATCGCAGCGATGGCGATCAACGATTCGTGCGCTTTGATCTTCGCCAATACGTCAGGATTCGGGCGGGCGGCGATGGGTTCAGAGAGGATGTTGGTATCGAGCAGATAGGTTAACCGGGCCATTCGAACTCCCGCGATGGACGACGATCACGCCACGCATCGATTTCTTCCGGGGACCAATCCACTGGCGCAAAGCCTGGCGCTGACCGCATCGCGACGATTAAATCCCAAAAGCCGGATGGCGATTGACCACGGTGCAAACGGGCGTATTCATCCTCGGACAACAATACGGCCACAGACTTGCCACGGCGGGTGATGTGAATGGTTTGACCTTGCTCCGCTTGGTAAATCAGGCGGGTAAGCCGGGCTTTGGCGTCCGCAATCGATGTTTCAACCATGTTGCCTACCTTCTGACCATGTATCTGGTCATCTTAGAGTTATGGGCCATTGTTGTCCAGACGCAGAAACCAGGCAAACACGAATCAACAAATCAGCCTATTTGCCCATGCGCCGACCGACTGCCGATTTCCCCGTCAATCCCGGCTCCCGCGCCAGCGCCTCCTGAGCACGGCGCAAGGCATCCATCAACGCAGCGGGCGTTCCCTCAAACCACGCGGAGGTCTCTTCATTTTCCCCGACGATGCAATACGCCAGAATGGCCGGTTCCAATGAGTCCAGGAGTTCCGAAGTTGCCACCTGGCGCAGTGGGCTGGGATAAACCACGGCGGCCGCGAGGTGGGCGATGCCACGCTGGACCCGCCCTAGTGCATCCTGCAAGACGACGTCCCGAGCATTAGCGTGATCTGCAAACTTGCCCTCGATGATCACGCGCAAACCCTGCCAGTTGAACAGCACATCGGGTCGTTCCCGGCCACTGGCTTGAATCGTCTCAGCATCCGCCTGGACCCCAAACCGGGACAGCAGCATGGCGAGTTGGGTATTAAGGGTTTCTTCCCAGTGGCGGTAAACAGTCATCGCCAGGCTCTATCCAGGATCAACGATTCTTCAATGATCTTGCGGGCGGTGCGAGGCATGGCGATTTTCCAGAATAAAGTTTGGCATAATCATCAGGACAATAGGTTCCTTTAACAACATACAGACGTAGAATTTGCCCCAGATATTATACGATCAATGCGCTCAACCTTCCCGGCCAACGAAAACGGCGGCCCGAAAGCCGCCGTTGATTCCATCAATGCAATCCGGGATTAACCGTTTGCCCGTTCCTCCAGCATCGCCACCGCCGGCAGCACCTTGCCTTCCAGGAATTCCAGGAACGCGCCGCCCGCCGTCGAGATGTAGGACACTTTGTCGTAAATGTCATACTTTTGAATCGCCGCGATGGTATCGCCGCCGCCAGCCAGGGTGAAGGCGTTAGTGTTCGCAATCGCCATAGCGACGGTCTTGGTGCCTTCGCCGAACTGGTCAAATTCAAACACGCCGACCGGGCCGTTCCACACGACAGTGCCGGCCTTCATGATGATGTCGGCCAGTTCCTGGGCGCTCTTCGGGCCGATGTCGAAAATCATGTCGTCATCCGCCACTGCGCCTGCGTCTTTCTGCACTGCCGGTTCCGCCGCGTCAAACTTCTTGCCGCAAACGACATCGACTGCAATGGGAATGTTCGCATTGCGCGCTTTCATTTTCTCCAGGAGCATCTGAGCCGTCGGCACCAGATCATCTTCACACAGCGACTTGCCGACATTCTTGCCCACGGCCTTCAGGAAAGTGTTAGCAATGCCGCCGCCGACCACCATCTGATCGACCTTCTCAGCCAAGCTTTCCAGTACGGTCAGCTTGGTCGAGACCTTGGAACCGCCGACGATGGCGACCAGTGGCCGAGCAGGCTTGGCCAGCGCCTTGGTCAGCGCGTCGAGTTCTTCGGTCAGCAGGATACCGGCGCAAGCCACCGGGGCGAACTTGGCGACGCCATGCGTTGACGCTTCGGCGCGGTGTGCAGTGCCAAAAGCGTCCATGACGAAAATATCGCACAGCGCGGCGTATTTCTTCGCCGTCTCTTCGACATTCTTCTTTTCGCCCTTATTGACCCGGCAATTTTCCAGCAGCACCACTTCGCCAGCAGCGACCTCAAAACCACCGTTCACCCAGTCGCGAACCACACGCACCGGCTGGCCCAGCTTGGCGGACATCACGTCAGCAACCGGCTGGAGGGAGTCTTCTTCATTGAACTGGCCTTCAGTGGGCCGGCCCAGATGGGAAGTGACCATCACCTTCGCGCCCGCTTTCAGTGCAAATTCAATGGTCGGCATGGACGCGGTGATGCGGGCGTCGGAAGTCACTTTGCCATTCTTGACGGGCACGTTCAGGTCAGCGCGGATAAACACCCGCTTGCCGGCCAGTTCCAAATCGGTCATGCGCTTGAAATTCATAATTTTTCTCTCTCCAAATAAAACCCCCGTCTATCTCGGATAGAGACAGCGGGGGCGAGTGATTTCAACTCAGTAAGAAATCGCCACCGCGTGGCGACTGCTTACTTGGCCATGATGCGGACCATTTCCAGCACCTTGCAGGAATAACCCCACTCATTGTCGTACCAGGATACGACCTTGACGAAAGTATCATCCAGCGCCAGGCCAGCATCGGCGTCAAACGTAGAGGTGCAGGTTTCGCCACGGAAATCCGTCGCAACCACCTTATCTTCGGTGTAGCCCAGTACGCCCTTCATCGCGCCTTCGGAAGCGGCCTTCATCGCGGCGCAGATTTCCTTATAGGTCGCAGGCTTGTTCAGCTCGACGGTCAGGTCAACCACGGACACGTCAGAAGTCGGGACGCGGAAGGCCATGCCGGTGAGCTTCTTGTTCAGCTCGGGGATGACCACGCCGACCGCTTTGGCGGCACCGGTGGACGACGGGATGATGTTCTCCAGGATGCCGCGACCACCGCGCCAATCCTTGTTGGAGGGGCCATCAACGGTCTTCTGGGTGGCCGTGGCGGCATGAACGGTGGTCATCAGGCCACGCTTGATGCCCCAGGTGTCATTCAGCACCTTGGCGACGGGTGCCAGGCAGTTGGTGGTGCACGAGGCGTTGGAGATAATGGTCTGACCGGCGTAGGTCTGGTCATTCACGCCGAACACGAACATCGGGGTGTCATCCTTGCTGGGCGCACTCTGGATGACCTTTTTGGCACCAGCAGCGATGTGCTTTTCGCAGGTTTCCTTGGTCAGGAACAGGCCGGTGGACTCAACAACGATGTCAGCGCCGACTTCGCCCCACTTCAGTTCGGCAGGATCCTTGACCGCGGTCAGGCGGATTTTCTTGCCGTTGACGATCAGATTGTTGCCTTCAACAGCGACATCACCCTTGAAGCGGCCATGGACGGAATCGTACATGAGCATGTAAGCCAGATAGTCCGGCTCCAGCAGGTCGTTGATGCCAACGATCTCGATATCAGAGAAGTTCTTGATTGCAGCGCGAAATACCATGCGGCCAATGCGGCCAAAACCATTGATGCCAACCTTAATAGCCATGCGTTCCTCCATTCAGAGTGGTTTTTCATCGAAAGACGGGTGAACATGATTGTCCACCCAACATCCCTAAGTGTAGCGCTTATTGCCTAAAAAGCAGCAGGGTTAGAACAGCGCTTCCACGGCCGCCGTCACCCGTTCGGCGATGAAACCGAAGTGCTGGAAAATCTCCTCGGGCGGACCGGATTCGCCAAAGCAGTCAATGCCAATCACCGTGCCTTGCGGACCGGCATATTTATACCATGGCGCGGTAACGCCGGCCTCGACCACGACGCGCCGGGTAACTTTCGCCGGCAGCACTGACTCGCGCCAAGCGGCGTCCTGCATATCGAACACGTCGACCGACGGCATGGAGACCACGCGAATGCGCCGTCCCTGGCCGTTCAGACGCTTCGCCGCGGCCATCGCCAACTGCACTTCCGAACCGGTGGCGATAATCATCGCTTCCGGATCATCGCCGCAATCCAGCAGCACATAGCCGCCGCGCGCAATGGCCTGCACCTGTTCCGGCGTCCGGTCCTGATGCGGCAAGGCTTGGCGAGTGAAAATCAGGGCAGTGGGACCGTTCACCCGATCCAGCGCCGCCTTCCAAGCCACGGCTGTTTCCGTCGTATCGCAGGTTCGCCACAGCGACAGATCGGGAATGATCCGCAAGCTGGCGACATGCTCAATCGGCTGATGGGTGGGGCCATCGCCGCCGACACCGATGGAATCGTGGGTCAGAATGAAAATACAGCGCAGTTTCATCAGCGACGACATGCGAATCGCGTTGCGGCCATAGTCAGCGAACATCAGGAAGGTGCCGCCAAAGGGCACATAACCGCCGTGCAGCGCCAGCCCGTTCATCACCGCGTACATGGCGAATTCGCGGACGCCGTAGTAAATCAGGTTGCCGTCGGGATGCTCAAAATCAACAGGGCGGCAACCCACCCAGGGAACGCCGGTCGATTCGGTGAGATCGGCGGAACCGCCGACCAGACTGGGAAAATGCGGGCTGTAGACTTCCAGCGCCCGCTGCGACGCAACCCGCGTGGCGATATTTTCGCGACGGTCCTGAGTTGCGTGAATGAAGTTCCAGGCCAGTTCTTCCCAGTCTTCGGGAAAGCCGCAGGCCAGCCGCCGGTCGAGTTCCGCCGCCGCGTCCGGATTTTCGATCCGGTAGCGGGCGAACATCGCATTCCATTCGGCCTCCCAGACCGCGCCCCGGTCGCGGGCATCGAAAGCGCGATAGGTCTCGGGGGGAATGACAAACGGTTCGTAATGCCAGCCGATTTTCTCGCGGGTCGCTGCGACTTCGGCAGCGCCCAGCGGCGCGCCATGGGATTTCTCACTGCCACCCTTGCCCGGCGAACCCCAGGCAATAGTGGTTTTGCAACAGATCAGCGTCGGCTTGTCGAGGGAGGTCCGCGCCTGGGCAATGGCGTCATGCACTGCGGCTGCATCGTGGCCATCTACGTTGGGAATGACCTGCCAGCCAAAGCCTTCAAAGCGTTTGATAATGTCATCGTTGAACCAGCCGCGCACCGGCCCATCGATGGAAATGCCGTTGTCGTCATACAGGCAGATCAGCTTGCTCAGTCCCCAGTTGCTGGCCAGGGAACAGGCTTCGTAGGAAATGCCTTCCATCAGGCAGCCATCGCCGAGAATGACGTAGGTGTAGTGATCGACGATGGGAAAACCGGGACGGTTAAAGCGGGTCGCCAGCGCCCGTTCGGCCAGCGCCATGCCCACGCCATTGGCTAAACCCTGTCCCAGCGGTCCAGTGGTGGTTTCCACGCCGGGAGTCAGACTTCGCTCCGGATGTCCGGGGGTCCGCGATCCCAGCCGCCGGAAGTTGCGCAGATCGTCAATCGTCAGGTCATAGCCGCTCAGATGCAGCAGGGAATACAACAGCATCGAGCCGTGGCCATTGGACAGAATGACCCGGTCGCGATTCAGCCATTTGGGATTCGCCGGGTTGTGGCGCAGAAAATCGTTCCACAGCACCTCGCCAAAGTCCGCCATGCCCATCGGGGCGCCGGGATGCCCGGATTCGGCTCGTTGTACCGCGTCCATGCTCAAGGCGCGGATGGCATTCGCCAGTTCCCGACGCGAGGGGGTTTCGGTCACGGCGTCCACCAGGGAACGGGCGGCCATTTCGCTAAGCGAGGACATCAACTCTACTCCTACAGGACTCATAAAAACCGGGGAAAACCGGGAGAAATCACCAAACCTTTAATGTGTTGCCAAGGCCCTGTGATCCGGTTGCGCGCGTCGCTCTGAATGGGACGTTAAGCCGGAAGAATCGTCAAGGATGTCCGGTCGCGCCAAATGCCCCTTTGGGATTGGCCGAAAAATGGCGGCGATTATAGGAAAAATCCTGGTAAACGCCAATGATTTGTGCAGTGCATCCAGAATCTCTGTTCCTGGTGCTTGATGGCGATTAGCCCGATACCGACTCGGCAGGACGCCCCTCCTGGGCGCGGAATATCTGCCCGGTCACCCCCCGGCTGTCCGGCCCCAGCAGGTAAAGGTAGGTATTCAGTATCGCGTCCGGGGTCGGCCATTGCGTCGGTTCGCGACCCGGATAAATCTTCAGGGTCATCGACGTGCGCACCCGGCCCGGATCAAGGCTGTTGACCCGAATCGGGGTATTGGTTTCCAGTTCGCTGGCCAGGACTTTCATCAAGGTGTTGGCACCGCCCTTGGCGACCGCGTAAGCGCCCCAGTAGGCTTGACCGTCCTCGCTGACCTGATCGGCAGTGAACACCACCGAAGCGTCAGTCGAGCGATTCAGCACGCCCAGCAAAGCCTGAGTTAGCATGAACGGCGCGTTGAGATTGACCTGCAGGATGCGGTGCCAGAGTTCGATGTCGTAATTGGCGATGGGCGTCAACCCCTGAAACAGTGCGGCATTGTGCAGTAATCCGTCCAGTCGGCCAAATTCGCTCTCGATCACTTGCGCCAGGTCGGCATAATCCTTGGGCGTTGCACCTTCCAGATTCATCGGATAAATCGCTGGTTTGGGCGCACCGGCTTTTTCCAGATCGTCGTAAACCTGCTCCAGTTTGCGAATCGTCCGGCCCAATAAAATCACGGTAGCGCCGTGGGCACCCAGGCTGCCGGCGACAGCGCGGCCCATGTCACCGCCCGCTCCGGTCACCAGAATAATGCGATCTTTCAATACATCAGCGGCAGGCTGGTTATCCTTCATGACGATATCTCCTCACCCCAACCGGTTAAATTTTGTGAGCGCCCAGTTTACTCTGCTACTGCCGATTGCCGATAGCGGCGACGCCATCGCCAGGCCAGCCATAACTTGCGTAGAGGGGTTAGCTTAGTACGTTGTTCGAGCAGGCGATAACCTTCTCCGGCCATTTCCGCCAGCAGAGCCATCGCCAGTTCCACCCGAATGAGCAAATGGGATTGGGCCGGGCGATCAGCGATGGGCAGAAAGTCCAGCGCCCGGCGATAGTAGTCATGAATCCGCTCCGCCTGGAAGACGAACAGTTGCCGAACCCGCTCCGTGGTTTGCGCTGCCAGCAAATCGCCGGGACCGACGCCAAAGCGCTGCATTTCCGCCTCGGGTAAATAGAAATGGCCATGCTGGGCATGATCGCGCACTTGGTAGAGCAGGTCGAACAACTGCAACAACACCCCGGCCTCGTGGGCAAAACGCGGGGTGGCGCGGCGATCCTGGTAACCGGTGATGTCCGCCGCCAACAAGGCGGGAATGCTGCCATGGCGGTGCAGATACAGAGTGAGTTCGGTAAAACCCGGATAGGCGTCATAGTCCAGGTCCATAGCGACGCCATCCAGGATTTCCCGAAAGTACTCTTCCGGCAGGTTAAAAGTGGCTAACCGGGGTTGCAGTGCCTGGGTAATCGGGTGTTCAGGAGCGCCCGCAAACAGGTGATCCAGTTCGGTACGCCACCAGTCCAGCTTGGCGCGAGCCACGCCAGGATCGTGGCATTCCTGAGGAATCCGGCTGGTTTCGAGATAAAACGCCTGTACGGCCGCCAGTGTCTGGCGCTGCAGGATCGGCTGGCCCAGCAAGCTGTAGCGGAAATCTGCGCCGCGTCCAGTTGCCAGGTCGTAGCAATAGTCGTCTGCGTTCATAAATATGGGGAACTGGAGTCGGGTGGGAGGGTGATCGAGGTCAGTGCGAAACGACCGTTACCGCCCTTGTTGCAGAAGTTGCTGTTCGCCGGAGCGCAGTTGCCCGGCATGAATGGTCGACAACGAGCCATCGTCTTCCTTCATTTCCCGTGCCTGAATGTCCGGCGGCGGATGAGCGCCATAGTGGACTTTGCCCTCAGCGTCGGTCCAGCTATAGATGCGCTCGGTCGGTTGCACCGGAATCGGCGTCGCCGCCTGGCCTTCCGGCGGACGATTGCCGTAATGCACCCGGCCAGTTGCGTCCTTCCAAGTGTAGACGTCATCTCCAGCCTGTGCGACGGGCAACGCCAGCAACGCCAGCCATACCGATAGCCATAACGGCGGTTGATATGTCCTCAATCTGGATAAAATATTTAATTGATTCATAAATATAATCCATAATCCGTACTGCGTTGGTGAGAAAGTGAAGCCTGATTTCGGCAGCTTCGTGCGATATCACAAGTATTTTAGTGTTAACGCCGTAAAGCAATTTTCATTGATGCCGATATTTTTACTGAATAGTATCGATTAACGCCTTATCCCGCTATGGCACCGCTGGCGGGAATCCGCCAGGAGGTATCGCTGATGAAGATTGCCAGTTTTAATACCCAGTTGACCAGCCAGCACGCTGCCGTTACGAGACATGAAGTCAAAGAATCCCTGCGCATGTGGACCGGCAACCAGCGCCCGGATTTTGAAGGCCAAGGCCGGGGCCGAGGTCAACCGCTCCCACCGGGTCAGGCGCGCGCCGATGCAGTCCATCTTTCCCAGGCGGCGCTGGCCGCCCAGCCCAGCAAGGAAGTGGTGCCTGCCGATACCGAAATGACGCCGGAAGACGATCTGAAACTGAACATCCTGATCCGCACCATCGAGGCGATCACCGGCAAAAAAATTAAGCTGTTTTCCCCGAAGGAATTGGAAGCAGCGATGAGTAAAGCTCAGGAGCAGACCCAGGAAACCAGCGCTGCCCTGCAAAAAATACCGCCATCGTCCGGGCAAGCATCGGCGACGCAACCCGCAGGATTCGGCATCGAATACGACTATTACGAAAGCCACTACGAAGCCGAAAAAACCACTTTTTCCGCCCAGGGCGTCATTCAGACTCAGGACGGCCGGGAAATCGCTTTCTCGCTGGATCTCAGCATGAGCCGGGAATTCATGCGGGAACAAAGCGTCAGCATCCGCGCCGGCGATGCGGTGGTGCAACTCAAAGATCCGCTGGTGTTGAATTTCGGCGGCAATGCGGCTGAATTAACGACTAACCGTTTCAGTTTCGACATCGATTCCGATGGTCAGCAAGACCAGATCGCTTTTGTGGGTCCCGACAGCGGGTTTCTGGCGCTGGACCGCAATAACGATGGCCAGATCAACGATGGTCGGGAATTATTTGGCGCGGCCACTGGCAATGGTTTTGCCGAACTGGCGGCCTATGACGAGGATGGCAATCAGTGGATCGATGAGAACGACTCGATCTACAGCAGTTTGCGCATCTGGTCAAAAAACGCCGAGGGGCAGGATCAACTGGTGGGACTCGGCGAGCGTGGGGTCGGTGCCCTTTATCTGGGGCATGTCACAACGCCATTCTCGATCAAGGATGACCAGAATGCGCTGGTCGGCCAGGTCCGTCAAACCGGCCTGTTTTTGCAAGAAGATGGCCAGGCTCACACCATGCAGCAGATCGATCTGAGTGTCTGACACCCGACCTCAAATATTGAAAGCCTGGATCAGTCGATTCCGTCCGCTGGCTTTGGCGCGGTACAAGGCGCTGTCCGCCCGCCGCAGCCAGCTCCCCGCATCATCGGCAATGCCCATTTCGGCAATGCCCACCGAAACGGTAATACCCAGTTCCTGATCATCGTAGGGGATGCGCAGGTTCCGCACCGCCTGCAACAACCGCTCGCCGAGCATTTTTGCGGCATCGGCAGCGGTTTCCTGCAAAATGATCGCAAACTCCTCGCCGCCGTAGCGGGCAACGAAGTCGCTACGGCGTGGAAAGGTTTGGGTACAGCATTCGGCAAACTGTTTGAGCACCAGATCACCGGCCGGATGGCCAAACTGGTCATTGATGTTCTTGAAGTGGTCCAGATCCACCATCAGCAAGGAAACGGGCTGGCTGGATAACTTGCTCAGTTCAAAAACGCGCGAAAATTGCTGATCGAAGGCTTTGCGGTTGTAGATTCGGGTGAGGGGGTCCAGCTCCATCTCCCGGCGGGCTTCGCTGAGTTCAGCACGCAAGGATTGGAGCTTTTCGGTCAGTTCGATCAACATGGTGTGGTGGGTGTGCTGCCGGGATTCAGCAATGTGGCGAATTGCGTTGATCACCCCCATCGCCTCGCGCTTAATGTCATCCAGAGATGCATTGCTTTCAATCATACCCTTAAGATGATTGATTTGATTTACAATTTCCGCTTGATCTGTCTGATCTTCCACCAGTGCCTTGCCCAGACTATTGACCAAATCACCGAGAACCTGGCGGATGTCCTTGAGACTGCTGGTGACGTAGGCGTTTTCCCGCTTGCGCAACTGGGTCGCGAAATCGCGCAACCCCGGCCAGTTGCGATCAGCCCGCCGCCCCGTGTCGGGCGCATCGGGATCAGCCCCCGGATAAGGGGTTCCGACCAGGATATGTCGCGCCCATTTTTCGCACAGATCCTTGATCGTCTGGGCGTCAAGCTGATCCAGATTAAAGGCATGTTTGCCCCAGGTACGCAGCAGCGACCCGGCAGCATCGAGTGCGGAGTCGGACGTCGTGGTGGATGCCGGACTGTCAGTCTGAGCCGGGGGGGGTTGATCGTTTTTTTTATCCCAGAACATAAGCGCTCCGCATCGAAAAATATTCAGAGAGTCCTGAAAACCTGGTCATCCATAAGCATAGCTTTAAACCAATTAAACGATACCAAAAGCTGAGGGGCGAGATGCCGGGAAATAGTAGCCTATAACTCCAACGAACCGGCTTGACGCCCTCACCCCCAGCCCCTCTCCCAAGGGGAGAGGGGAGTTTTTAGACAGCCTCTTAAACTGCCGTGACCGACGGCATGCCCGCCAGCGCCATAGCCAACTCTGCCTCGTCATAAGTCTGATCGGTCAACTTGCCCGCGAAATAATCCATGTACGCCTGCATGTCGAAATGCCCATGGCCGCAGAGATTGAACAGAATCGCCCGGCTGACCCCTTCCTCCTTGCAACGCAACGCCTCGTCAATCGCGCCCTTCACCGCGTGATTGGCTTCCGGGGCAGGCAGAATGCCCTCATTACGGGCAAACAGCACGCCCGCCTCAAAACAGCCGATTTGATGATAAGCACGAGCTTCAATCAGGCCCAGTTGCTTCACATGGCTGACCAGCGGTGCCATGCCGTGGTAGCGCAAGCCGCCAGCGTGGAAACCGGGCGGGGTGAACGTCGAACCGAGCGTGTGCATTTTGGTCAGCGGGGTCAGGTGCGCCGTGTCGCCAAAATCATAAGCGTAAGGCCCCCGGGTCAGACTGGGACAGGCCGCTGGCTCCACGGCCACGATGCGGACTTTTTGCCCGCCCCGCAGTTGTGCACCCAGGAACGGGAAGGCAATCCCCGCGAAGTTGGAACCGCCACCGGTGCAACCGACCACGATATCGGGATAGTCATCCGCCATGGCCAACTGCTCCATGGCTTCCAGGCCCACCACGGTCTGATGCAACAAGACATGATTCAGCACCGAACCCAGGGCGTATTTCGTGTCCTCGCGCTGGGCGGCGACTTCAACCGCCTCGGAAATGGCGATGCCCAGGCTACCAGGATGATCAGGCCGTTGCGCCAGAATCGCCCGACCCGCTGCGGTGCGCTCCGAAGGCGAAGCCGTGCAGGTCGCGCCCCAGGTTTCCATCAGCGCCCGGCGATAGGGCTTCTGGTTGTACGAAACCCGCACCATGAACACTACCACTTCGATGCCGAACAGCGCCCCGGCGAAGGCCAGTGAAGAACCCCATTGCCCGGCCCCGGTTTCCGTAGCGATGTGCT
>JAUPTV010000020.1 GCA_030917925.1 Pseudomonadota bacterium | reverse complement strand
GCTTTAATGGTCTTTCATCCTAAAATAATCTCCGTTCTCAGGAACCTACCGCCAGTTGGGCGGGAAGTAACGCTTGCCGAGAGGGCGTGAGACCTGGGGGAACATGCGGTCGCCTCATCAGCGTAAAGTTCCCCACCCGTGGGGAATTTGAGTGGCGAAAACCAAGCCGTACCCTTGGGCAACCTCGATGAAGCAAGAAGTGAGTCATGGAATAAAAGACCATGATTTACGCAACGGTATGTACAAACATCCACTGATTCATCATCCGCCTGAATATCGGTGAAGGAGAGGGTTTCACCGGTTCGCAGTTGCATGATGAAATCCTGATCAAAATTTTGAAAAAATAAGCTTTTTCACTCCGGACGCAAATGCGGAAACAGCAGTACATCCCGAATCGACGGCGCATCAGTGAACAGCATCGCCAGTCGGTCAATGCCAATCCCCTCTCCGGCGGTTGGCGGCAACCCATACTCCAGCGCCCGGATATAGTCGGCATCGTAGTGCATCGCTTCATGATCGCCGGAGTCCTTGGCTTCGGCCTGCTTGCGGAACCGTTCCGCCTGATCTTCGGGATCGTTCAACTCGGAAAAACCGTTGGCAATTTCCCGCCCGCCAATAAACAATTCAAACCGGTCAGTAATCGTCGGATCAAGGTCATTGCGCCGGGCCAGCGGCGATACTTCCGTTGGATAGGCGGTAATAAAGGTCGGGTCGCGTAGTTGATGCTCCACGGTCTGCTCGAAAATATCCAGTTGCACCCGGCCCAAGCCCTGCTCCGCCTGCACGTCGATTCCCAGTTCTTTGGCCATGCGCCGGGCGGATTCCAGATCATCGAGTTCGGCGGCGCTGATCGCCGGATTGAAGTGCAGCACCGCCTCGCGCACCGTCCACCGCCGGAAGGGTTGGCCAAAATCGTAGGTCTCGCCCTGATACGAAACCATGCTATCGCCCAGCAACTCCTCCGCCAGGCCGCGCAACAGTTCCTCGGTCAAGTCCATCAGGTCATGGTAATCCGCGTAAGCCAGATAGAACTCCAGCATGGTAAATTCTGGGTTATGCCGGGTTGACAGCCCCTCGTTGCGGAAATTGCGGTTGATCTCGTAAACCTTCTCAAAACCGCCCACCACCAACCGCTTTAAATACAGTTCCGGGGCCACCCGCAGGTACAGCGCCATATCCAGCGCATTGTGATGAGTGATAAACGGTCGGGCGGTTGCGCCGCCGGGAATCGGCTGCATCATCGGCGTCTCGACTTCCAGAAAGCCGCGTTGATTAAAAAATTCACGGATGCCCGCTACCAGCGCCGAACGCAACTGAAAGGCGGCGCGGGTGGCTTCGTTAATGATCAAATCCACATAGCGCTGGCGGTAGCAGGTTTCCTGATCGGCCAGCCCGTGGAATTTCTCCGGCAACGGGCGCAGCGCTTTGGTCAGCAACCGCAGCGTATCGACTTTGATCGACAGTTCGCCGGTTTTGGTTTTGAACACCACGCCTTCCGCGCCGAGAATATCGCCCAGATCCCAGTCCTTGAAGGCGTCGTAAACCTCGCCCAGGGCGTTTTTCTGCAGGAACAGTTGAATGTCGCCGGACATGTCGCGCAGGCGGATAAAGCTGGCCCGGCCCATGATGCGTTTGGCCAGCATTCGCCCGGCGACCGCAACCCGCCGGGGCGTCGCTTCCAGTTCCGCCGGTTCTTGATCGCCATGCGCGGCTTGCAATTCCGCCGCCAGGGCGTTGCGCCGGAAGTCGGTGGGATAAGCTTGGCCTTGCTGGCGCAGTTCATGAAGCTTCTGCCGCCGCAGGGCGATCAGCTTGTTTTCGTCGAGTGCGGTTTCGGGGGAGTCAGTCGCGGGATTCATTAGCATTTACTCAGTCGAGGTGTTCGGGGCAGTCGGGGCGTCATTGCGGGGCGTTTAAAGTCCACTCTTTAAACTCGCTTCGATGAAATCGTCCAGATCACCGTCCAACACCGCCTGGGTATTGCTGGTCTCGATCCCGGTCCGCAGGTCCTTGATGCGCGATTGATCCAGCACATAGGAGCGAATCTGACTGCCCCAGCCAATGTCGGATTTGGTCTCCTCGACCGCCTGGGACTGGGCGTTACGCTTCTGGATTTCCAGTTCATAGAGTTTGGCCTTGAGTTGCTTCATGGCCGTGGCGCGGTTTTTGTGCTGGGAGCGGTCGTTCTGGCACTGGACGACCGTATTGGTCGGCAGGTGAGTGATACGCACTGCCGATTCCGTGCGGTTGACATGCTGACCGCCTGCCCCGGAAGCGCGGTAGACATCCACGCGCAAATCAGCCGGGTTAATGTCAATTTCAATGCTGTCATCAATTTCCGGGGAAACAAAAACCGCAGAGAAGGAGGTGTGACGGCGGTTGCCGGAATCAAAGGGCGATTTGCGCACCAAGCGATGCACACCGGTTTCAGTGCGCAGCCAGCCGTAAGCGTAGGGACCCTCAAAACGGATGGTGGCGCTCTTGATGCCGGCGACTTCTCCGGACGACGCTTCCAGCAACTCGGTGTTAAAACCGCGCCGCTCCCCCCAGCGCAGGTACATGCGCAGCAGCATGTCTGCCCAGTCCTGGGCTTCGGTGCCGCCGGAACCGGATTGAACGTCGAGAAAGGCGTTGCTGGAATCCAGTTCACCAGAGAACATCCGCTGAAATTCCAGATCGGCGACGATGCGCCCGTGCTGATCAATATCCCGCACGACTTCAGCAATCGCCGCATCATCGCCTTCTTCGCCAGCCAGCGTCAGCAATTCAGCCGCTTCATTCAGGCCCCGGTTCAGACTCTCCAGCCGGTCAACGACGGCTTCCAGTTCCGCCCGTTCCTTGCCGAGCGTCTGCGCCCGTTCCGGGTTATTCCAAAGCTTGGGGTCCTCCAATTCCCGGTTGACTTCGATCAACCGTTCACGCCGGGTCTCGAAGTCAAAGATACCCCCTCAGGGACGCGCAGCGTTCCTGGAGGTCTTGAATCTGGTTAAAGTAGGGATTGAGTTCCTGCACGATGCGGCTCCGTTGTCTCAAGCTGAGGGGAAGCGAATTCTAGCCCTAACCCCCGGTTCCCGTCATGCTTCTTGGGTTATTATGAGGCCATTCTGGCCCTGTTCCGGGATATTTGCGGTCCAGTAGAGGCGGCACGTTTATTGCGAATGGTATTTTTCATGGCCTGCGCGGAACTGTTTAGCTGTCGGTATTGCGAGGACTGGGATGTGTCACATTGTCGATCTGATTAAGTATTTTTCTGAAACGACGGGATATTGTCATGCGTCAAAGCTTCAATCCCTTCACGTTGCCTCTGAATTTGGTAAAACGCTGGCGGCGGCGAGCACAGGTAAGCGGCTTGACCTGTGGTCGTCGGCAACTGGCGTTGGTGGGCATCAACACGGAGTCGCATCCCTGCCTGTACGCCAGTTTCCAGGCCGATGTCGACGTGGCCGCCGAACGTCATCGGCTACTGACGGACTGGGCAGCCCACAGCGACCTGTACCGATGCCCGGTCACGTTGACCCTGCTACCAGATACTTATCAGTTGCTGCAAATTGAGCGGCCGCCGGTTAAAACCGAGGAACTGGCGCAAGCGGTACGCTGGCAAATCAAGGATCTGCTCAAATATCCGCTGAACGAAGCGGTCGTGGACGTGTTCGAGATTCCCGTTTCGACCCACCGCCATCATCCGGCCATGGTCTATGTCGCCGCGGCCCGGCGCAAGGAACTGTGCGAATGGACCCGGTTAGCTGTGGATGCCGGTCTCGTTCCTGACCGGATCGACATCGCCGAGTTGGCGCTGCGCAACCTGATCGAGCGCGCCACGTTGAGCGTAGCGGAAACAGTGGCGACCCTGTGTCTGCTTCCCGGTCACAGCCTCATCCAGATCAGCCGTGGCGCGGATCTTTATTTGACGCGCACGCTGGATTACGGGATGGACGCCGTCGCCCGGGACGTCGACAACAATATCGGCGATGATCTCTACCAGCGCCTGACCTTGGAATTGCAACGCACCCTGGATTACTACGACAGTGAGTTTGGGCTGGCGTCGATCAAACGGGTGTTCCTGGCACCCGCTCAGGCGACCCTGGAGGCGCTGGCGACGGCAGTGAGCGACGGTATCGGATTGCCTGCTGAATTCCTGAATCTGACCCCGTTGATTGAAACGGGTCCGGGTCTGCGCTTCGCGCCGGCGCAGTTCGCTGTTACCTTGCTAGGGCTTGGCGGGCGACTGGATACGCTGGCGCATCGCACCGCCGGAGATTTATGAGACAACAAATCAATCTGTACTCGCCAGACCTGCTGGATCAACCGGACCGCTTTTCCGCCGCCCGGCTGGCTATCATCTTTGGGCTGCTGGCCCTGACCCTCGTTCTCTATGGAGCCTGGCTGCACTGGCGTCTGTATGAACAGCGCACAGACAATGCCGCTTTGCAACGCGCCGTCGATCAGCAGCAAGCTGAACTGGAGCGCTACAACGCGGCCCGCAAGACGCAGCGGGACGCCATGGCGCTACTGGAGCGTCAACGGGCGGTCGGGCAGGCCATGCTCCAGCAGGTCACCGGACAGGGCAGCCGTTCTCGCGATGGGTTTGCCGAGACCTTGGCGGCGCTGGGCCGGCAGCATCCCGATGATTTCTGGCTGCGCGGACTGTATCTGGTCAATGGCGGGCGCGAGTTGCTCCTGGAAGGCAGCACCTTGCGTGGCGAGCGGCTGCCGCGCTACCTGCGGGCGCTGGCTGACGAACCCCGGTTGCCGCGCGATCTGCTGTTTAGCACGTTGCCGCCGGTGCCTGCTGGAACGAATCAGGCGCGGCTGGATTTCTTCGTCGTCACCCCGTGCAATGACGCGCAGGGACAGCGCCTGAGTACGGAGGCTTGTCGGGCGCGTATCCGGCAGGCGGTGCAACCTTGACTGGCTTCTCGTGGAGCGAGCTGGCCCAGCACCTCGATGCCTGGCCGGTGCGTCAACGGCTATTATTGCTGGCAGCGGCGCTGGCGGTGGGGTGGCTGTTGCTGGACGGGTTCTGGCTGGGACCGATGCAGACGGCGCTGAAGGGTGAAATCCAGCGCACCGAACAGTTGCAAACGCTGCAACAATCGCTGGCGGGGATTAAGATGGCATCGAACGACGTTCTGAAAGTAGAGTCGCAACAGCAAATCACCGCCATCCGTCGTGAAATGGCCGAACAGGATGTGCAGTTACGTCGTGAGTTGGCGCAGTGCGTCATGCCCCAGCGGTTAGCGGACCTGCTGACCGATCCACTGGAGGGACAGCGCCAACTCGAATTGCTGGCGCTGCACAACGAGCCGCCGAGCGCTATCGCGCTGACTACCCTACCCGATGCTGGAGCGCCGACGCTGTATCGGCATGGTCTGGTGATCGAATTGGCTGGCAACTATCTAACTCTGCTGGCCTATCTGCGCAAGGTGGAAGCCCTGCCCTGGCAATTGTTCTGGGACAGTCTGCAACTTGAGGTCATCGACTTTACTACCCGCCACATTCGCCTGCGCGTCCATACGCTGAGCTTGAGCGACGCGACTGCGGCCAATGCCCCGGCCCCAGGGCCAGCGGTTAAAAAATAACAGTATCCTGTTCATCAATTATATTCTTTATCAGTTAATTATTGGATATTCACATGGTCAATAGTCAACGTTTGGCGATCATCAGCATAGGGCTGCTCGGCCTGCCATGGCGCATCGGGGCAGCCACCGATTCCGAAGTGCGCGACCCGACTCAACCCCCCGCCGGGATCCTGTCTGCCAACCGGGCAGGGGCAGTAACGCCAACTGCGTCGGCAACCGCAGACGCATTCCCATCGCGCCAGGGGTTATCCCTGCAAATGACCATGATTGCCGGGGATAAACGCAGCGCCTTTATCAACGGCCGCCTGATCGATGAAGGCCAAACCATTGGCGAAGCCCGGGTTGTTTCGATTACCCATGGTCAGGCCCTGTTACAGGATGCCCAGGGTGAGTTCCGGCTATACATGAACTATATGCCCCCTAACACCCGTGGGAGTTTGCGCGATCCGCCAGGAACGACCGGGAATCCTCCAGAAGCGATAGAGAAATCAAGATGACCGAACCTACACAGGATCGTCGCGTCGGCGACCGACGGGCCACTGATCGTCGGGCGTCTAATCGACCGCGCAAGATTCGCCTGGGGGATCTGCTGGTCACGCAGAACGCTATTTCGCCAGAGCAGCTTGAACAGGCACTGGCGGAACAGCAACGCACTGGCGGCAAACTGGGGCGCATTCTGATTGACAGCAATTTTGTGACCGAAGATCAGATGCTGGAGATTTTGTCGCGTCAGCTCGCCATTCAACAGATTGATCTGCGCAGCTTCCAGTTGCGCACCGACTTGGTTCGGCGGCTGCCGGAAACCATGGCTCGCCGGTTCCGGTGTGTGGTACTGGATGAACGCGATGGCCGTTATCTGGTCGGGATGGCCGACCCGACCGATCTGTTCGCCTTCGACGAGGTGTCCCGCGTCCTGCATCAACCGGTCACTATCGCGCTGGTGCGGGAGGGCGATCTGCGGCGCGTCTTCGATACGGTTTACCGGCATACCGAAGAAATCAATGAAATGGCTCAGGAGCTGGGCCAGGAAATTGAGGCGAACCGGTTCGATATCAATCAGTTGGCGGTGGATCAGGCTCTGCCGGATGCGCCAGTGGCGAAACTCCTGCAAACGCTGTTTATCGATGCGGTGAAGGCCAGGGCTTCGGATATTCATATCGAGCCGGATGAGCAGATTCTGCGGATTCGGCAGCGGGTGGATGGTCTGTTGCAAGAGCAGGTTATGCAGGAGAAGCGCATCGCCGCCGCCATTGTGTTGCGGTTGAAGCTGATGGCCGGGTTGAATATCTCCGAGAAACGCCTGCCCCAGGATGGCCGGTTTAATATCCGGGTGGATAATCGCCCGCTGGATGTGCGGTTATCGACGATGCCAACGGAATATGGTGAATCGGTGGTCATGCGGCTGCTGGATCAATCCGGCGGGTTACTGGATTTGAGCGTACTGGGCATGACCGATGATCTGGTGCGGCGCTTTACCCGGATTCTGCGCCAGCCGAATGGGCTGGTGCTGGTGACCGGCCCGACCGGTAGCGGTAAAACGACGACGCTGTACGCGGCTTTGCAATTGCTGAATACCAAGGATCGCAAGATCATCACGGTTGAAGACCCGGTGGAATACCATCTGCCGCGCATTACCCAGGTGCAGGTGAATCCGCGCATCGGGCTGGATTTCGCCACGGTCTTGCGTTCCGCCCTGCGGCAGGACCCGGATATTGTGCTGGTCGGTGAGATTCGCGATCAGGAGACGGCGGAAATTGCGCTGCGGGCGGCGATGACCGGGCATTTGGTGTTATCGACCCTGCATACCAATGATGCGTTGAGCAGCGCCGGGCGTCTGTTGGATATGGGCGTTCATGGCTATCTGATCGCGTCCAGCTTGCAGGCAGTGCTGGCCCAGCGGCTGGCGCGCAAGGTCTGCGAGTTTTGTGCCATTCGCTATTATCCCACCGCTCAGCAACAGGCTTGGTTAAATACGGTATTGGGCGAACCGGCGCAGTTGGAGCATCTGCGGTATGGGCGGGGTTGCAGTCAGTGCCATAACACCGGCTATCGGGGGCGTTTCGGCGTCTACGAATACCTGGAGCCGGACCGGGGCTTTCTGGATGCCCTGCGCCATTCCACAACGGTCGGGTTGCATGAAGCGCCAGCGCGGCATCGTTCGCTGGCGCAAGTGGCGGTGGATCATGCGCTGGATGGCTATACGACGCTGGCTGAGGCGCAACGCATCGCCGGCGAGATGGACGATATTGAGTGGGTGCGGCCATCGTGACTTCGTTTCTATTTCTGACTGAGGTTTGTTCAATCTGGTGAATACCCGCTTCCGTTGGCATCGTCCGATCACGCTTTCCGGGGCGTTGCCCTGGGTTTTGCTGTATGTGGGTTTGCTCACGGCGACCGTGGTCTATTATCCGGGACTGTCCGGGCCGTTCATGTTTGATGACATTTTTAATATCGTCATCAACCCGCAACTCTGGCTGAACAACTTCAATCCCTCGGAACTGCACAGCGCGGCGTTTTCCACGAATACGGGGCCGTTGCAGCGGCCGCTGAGCATGGCGTCTTTTGCGCTGAATCTCTATTTTTTCGGCGAAGGCGTGACCTCGTTCAAGGTGGTTAATCTGGCCATTCATCTCATCAACGGCTTATTGATCTTTCTGCTGGCGCGGGGACTGTTGCGGTTGGCGGTGCAGCGCCATGAACTGGGGTTGGTTGCGGAACGGGCGGGTATCACAGCGGCGCTGATCGCGGGTCTTTGGCTGGTGCATCCGATCAATCTGACCAGTGTGCTTTATGTCGTCCAGCGCATGACGTCGCTGTCGGGGTTGTTCGTATTGCTGGCGCTGCTGACTTATCTGCAGGGTCGGTTGTTGCTGATCCGTCGCCGGAGAATGGGTATTGCGCTGTTTGGTGCGTGTTTGCTGTTTTGGGTGTGTGGCCTGGCCAGCAAGGAAAATGCGCTGCTGTTACCTTGGTATGTTTTTCTGATCGAGTGGCTTTTTCTGTATCCGCGCTCAGGTTCCCCCGATTCTGACGGTCAAACCACCCCGGCGCGGAGCGCCACCCCTCCTTATCCAAGGAGGGGAATTTTAGTGCGCTCAGGTTCCCCCGATCCTGACGGTCAAACCACCCTGGCACGGAGCGCCACCCCTCCTTATCCAAGGAGGGGAATTTTGACGCTGTTCTCCTCCCTGCTCCCCATGGGAGAGGGGTTGGGGGTGAGGGTCTACACCTGGGCCTGGTTTCTTGTCCCTCTGATTGGTGGCCTGCTTTATCTGGCGTTCCATCCGGGGATGCTGAATCATGATTTTCGCCCGTTTACTCTGACGGAACGGGTGCTGACGGAAACCCGGGTGCTGTGGTTTTATCTGGGGTTGATGGTCCTGCCACGTCATGAAGCGCTGGGGCTGTATCACGACGATTTCCCGCTGTCGGTGGGCTTGTTGACCCCGTGGACGACGCTGCCGGCGATTTTGGGGTTAGTGCTGTTGGCCGGGTTCGCGGTGCGCATTCATCGGACGCAGCCGTTACTGGCGTTCGGGATTTTGTTCTTTTTCGCGGCTCATGCGCTGGAGTCGTCGATCTTTCCGCTGGAAATCATGCATGAGCATCGTAATTATCTGGCGTCGTTCGGGATGCTGTTCGGCAGCGCGGCGAGTCTGATTATGCGGGAGGGCGCGCGCTGGCATTTTCAACTCAAGGCGCGACTGGTGCTGGTCGGCATTTTTTTCATGTTTCTGAGCGCCATTACTTTTGGCCAGGCGCTGGACTGGCGCAATTTCTCTTACTTGATGCTCCGCCAGGCGGCCTATCATCCTGAGTCGGTGTACGCCAATAATGATGCGGGTCGGCTGTATTTGTATTTGCGTGAAGAAACCGATGACGTGCTGAAAAAGCAGGAATTTACGGATCAGGCGGTCCGACATTTTCTGAAAACAGCGGAGTTATTGCCGCAAGACGCAGCGGGCCTGCTGACTACGATGTATGCCCAGGCGAGTTTTGCCGAAGCTACGGATGAACGGATCGTCGAGGATGCCTTGCGTCGGTTACGCAGTGGCAAGCCCAGTGACTTATCCGTTCGGGCGCTGCTGGTTTTGAACGATTGTGAACGCGCACAGCAATGCGCCTTCCCTGCTGGGTGGGTTGAGACATTGTTGCAGGCCGTGCTGGACAATCCCCGACTTGGCCAGGAAGCGCGGGCGACGCTGTTTGACGCCGCCATGAGTCGGGCCATGTCTGCCCAGCGGTTCAATGAAGCTGAAGCGCTGTTCCAGCAAAGTCTGGCGCATTCGGATAATGCGCTGTATCGAATCAGCTATGCCACGATGCTGGCCCATCTCAACCGGCGGGATGAAGCGCAGGAGCAGGTTCGGCAGGCGCTGGCGTCTCCGCAACCAGCGAATATCGTTAAAATGGCTGAGGATCTCCAGCGCCGTATTGCACAAGGTTCTGACGCGGAATCTTCTAATGCCCTGCATTGATGGGAGAATCTCCGGATGCCTGAATTTCACTATCGCGCGCGCGACCACAACGGTTACATGGAGGAAGGCGAACGCACGGCGGTGAGCGCTGAGGTGGTGGCTGAGCAGTTGTTGCGGTCGGGGTTGGCACCGGTGGAGATTCATTTGTATGCGGCGACGGTCGAGGCTAAACGCGCTGCTCCGGCTCAGCCGCTGCCGTTTTTGCACAGTGGCCCGACAGACGCGGATATGTCGCTGTTTGCCCGGCAGATGTACGCGCTGACCAAGGCCGGGGTACCAATTTTGCGTGGCCTGGATCAGTTGGCGAATACGACGCGCAATGTATGGTTGGCGCGGGCGTTGCGCGGGGTGGCGACGGATCTTGAAGCGGGTCGCCCGTTGACCGAAGCGCTGGCGCAGTATCCGCGTATTTTCCCGGCGCTGTTGATCAATATGGTACAGGTCGGTGAAGAAGCCGGGCGACTGGAAGAGGCGTTTCTGCGGATCTATGAGTATCTGGAGTCGGATCGGAAGACGGTCAAGCAGATCAAGGCGGCGCTGCGCTATCCCAGTTTTGTGCTGCTGGCGATGGCGTGCTCCATTGTGATTATGATGATTTATGTGATTCCAGCGTTTGCGGGGCTGTTTTCGCAGTTCAAGCTGGAGTTGCCGCTGCCAACCCGCATCATTATGGGCGTATCAAATTTCATGGTGACGTGGTGGTGGGCGCTGCTGATGGGACTGGGTGGGGTGGTCGGCGGGTTTATGCTAATTGTTAGCACACGGCCCGGCCGTTATCGTTGGGACTGGCTAAAACTGCATTTCCCGGCAGTCGGCAGTATTATTTTTCGTGCTTCGCTAAGCCGGTTTGCCAGGGCGTTCAGCGTGGCGTTACGTTCGGGTGTGCCGCTGATTCAGGCGCTGACGGTGGTGGCGCAGGCGATTGATAACGCTTTTCTGGAGCAGAAGATTCTAGCGATGCGCCAAGGCATTGCGCGTGGCGACAGCATTACCCAGACTGCGACCGCGATGGGAGTGTTTACGCCGCTGGTGTTGCAAATGCTGGCGGTGGGCGATGAGACGGGTCAGGTTGACGATATGATGCGGGAGGTGGCTGATTTTTATCAAGGTGAGGTGGATTATGATGTGCGCCGGTTGGGCGAGATTATTGAACCGTTGTTAATGGTGGTTATGGGTGTGCTGGTGCTGGTGCTGGCGCTGGGGGTGTTTTTGCCGATGTGGGATATGGTTCGCATTGTTGGGCGTTAGCGCTTTGGCACCGGACCAATTTGGCGTGAAAAAGACGTAATGCGGCATGAAAAAGACTTAATTTGGTCAAATTAAGACGAAGCTCGACAGGAAGGAAATTCAGTTTCTATATTAAACAACAGGCTATACAGCATGTTAGTTACTTGGTATATTATTAGCCTGTTGTTAAGCACAGAGCAGGTTGCACGGTCAATAGCCGATTAATCTGCACACGAATCCGAGCGTAATGATAAACGCCATATTCTGGGCTGACGCCCTTTTGCCATTGAGGTGTTTGGGATGAAGAAGCAACAAGGCTTTTCTCTGGTTGAAATGACCATCGTTCTAACGATTATCGGTATTCTGGCGGCGGTAGCGCTGCCTCGTCTTAAAGAAGCCAATGATGCGGCAAACCTGTCTGCTTTACAGTCCCAAGCTGGCGCTTTGACTGCACTTGCTGGCATCAACTATAGCCTGCGTCTTAGTTTAGGCTCAACGGCGGTGAAGACTGCAGTTGACGATACGCTTGGTTGGATAGCGATTGCCGATTGTGATGATGTTAGTAGCTTAGTACTTAAGTGGAATCCAAGCTATGTAATCACTAGCCTCGCATTGAATACATTAGGCATATCGAAAAATTGCACATTGACCGATAATACAACTACAAAGACGGCAATATTCACCGCGATCGGAACCAAGAAGTGAATTATGATTTGGTATGAATGCTTGCCGGGATCATCACTCGCCCGCCTGGCCTTCGCGCCGGCGGGCGTTGTCGTTATTGGACGGGCAACACGGCTTTACCCTGATGGAAATAGCGCTGGTGTTGGTGATCATTGGGGTTCTGGCGGCGGTTGCTGCGCCGCGCTTGCAGGAAGCAGGGTTATTGAGCCAGATCTATCTGGCTGAGGAAGTGCGGGTGGCCTTGCGTTATGCCCAGCGCCAGGCGGTCGCTTCGGGTTGTGCGATTGAAGTTGACTTGTCCACGAACCGCTATGAATTGTTGTACTTGGGGGCCTATACCACAACGTCCAGTCCTCCGAAGGGAATCGGGCACAATCAATGTGCAAGCAAGAAACTCTCCCTCCCTGTTCCGCATGACATACCCGACTCCCGCCTGAGTATTAGCCCTGTTTCTGCCCTGAGATTCCACCCGGACGGTCAGACCTATAAGGATGATAAAACCGGGACCCCGC